>NZ_JBTBFV010000006.1:0-156833 GCF_054786995.1 Mycobacterium sp. ZZG | reverse complement strand
ACCGCGATATTCTTCACCTGCGAAGTGCCTTCCAGTCAGGATATTTGAACCGTCGAGAAGTCCAATTATCCCTTGCAGGACAGGCACTTTCGCTTATCTACACCCGACACCCACAACATTTCACGAAAAATCCGGGCTAGGCTGTCTTTGCTGTCAGCAAATTTGGGGGGTTCAGATGGATCATGCACGGTTCGTGGGACGGGTCGGCGCGTTGGCCGTTGCTCTGGGCATCGGCGCAGCGACGGTCGCGCTGCCCGGGATGGCGTCCGCAGACGCCGGTGACGACACGTCGTCGACCAGCGCCGAGCATGCGAAAGCAGATGACACGAAAGGGGATTCGGCGTCCGGAGCCGGGGACTCGACCGACGGCGGCATTGACGCTCATGTCAATTCCGAGGACGACGCCGACGAGCAGGATTCCGTGCCGGAGGATGACGCCGATGACGAGGAACCGACGGGGGTCGAGAAGCGCGGCTCGTATGGCAGCAATCGATCAGAAGATGACCTAAAGGGGTCCGACCCCGACGACGTGCAGCCCGACGAGACCGAGAGCGGGTCCGGAGATCTGCACACCGAGCCCGTGCCCGCCGCGGACGACGACCAGCCCGACGACGGCGAGGGCACCGGCGTGGAACCCTCCCCGGAGCCCGGCCCGGCCGCGGACGAGGTGCCGCCGGAACCACTCGTCGACGTTTCTCGGGACGCCCGAGAGCCGGACAAGGCGCGCACGCCGACATCGTCGTCGGTCGTCACTGCGTTGTTCGCCCCGCAGTCCTCCGACGGGTCCGCGCCGGCCGCTCCGGTCGAGTCGCCCCTGCTGTGGACGTTGCTCGCGTTCGCGCGCCGGCAGTTCGGGCAGCCGAGAACCGAACTCGGCGACAGTGGCTCGCCGACGGACACCACCGGATTGGTGGACGGCGGCGCCGGTGCGGTGCCGCAGCCTGCAGAGGTCACCACGCGCGACCCGGGTGTCTTCACCGGCTCGGTCGGTGGCCGCGTGAAAGCGACCGATCCCGACGGTGGGTGGCTGACCTACAGCGGATCGGCCGGCACCGAGAAGGGCAGGGTCACCGTCACGCCGTGGGGCACCTTCCGTTACACGCCGTCCGCCGCGGCCCGCCATGCCGCCGCCGCGGGCGGGGCCACCACGGAAGACAAGACGGACAGCTTCACGGTCACGGTCAAAGACGCCGCCGGCAACGCTGTCGATATTCCCGTCACCGTGAACATCCTGCCCCGCAACGCCGACCCGTTCGGTGTGCGCGCCAGCGCCGGCAACCCGAGCCTGACCACCGGCACCACGATCGTCAGGGTCAGTGCCTACGACTTCGACCGCGACGCGCTGAACATCACCGGACCGCTCTCGACCGACAAGGGCGAGCTCGTCGACAACGGCGACGGCACGTTCACCTACACACCGACGGCGGCCGCCCGTGAGGCCGCAGGCGCCCCGGGTGCGCCCGCCGATGCCGGGATCGACTCGCTGACGTTCACGATCAGCGACGGACACGGTGGAACCCTCACGGCCACAGTCGATGTCGTCGTAACGGCATACGTGGACGCAAGTGAGTCGACCCCCGGACGGGCCGCGGGCCCTGTGCTGATCAGCTCGAATGGCACCATCTATCAGGTCACCTACGACGTGGACGCGACCAACAGGCCCATCCGGACCCGCGTCAGCATCCTCGACGAGGACGGCCAGGTGCTGAAGACGACCGATGTCATCGCCGGATACCCAGTGGAGCAGGCACTCCCGGTCGTCCGGCCCGACGGCAGCCTGTTGGTCACCACCTACAAGGAGTCGTCGAACACGTCCACCATCTCCCTCGTCGACGGCCAGGGGGTGGTGAAGACGGTCGGAACAGTGATCGGGCAACCGTCCGCACCGATGGTGGTCGCCCCGAACGGGGCGGTGTTCTTCACGACGCGGCAGTTCCCCTCCGGTTCCGGCGACCGGCTCATCCGCGTTTCCGCTGCGGGTTGGCCCCGGGTGTATCAACTCGGTGTCGCCGCAGACACGCCGAGCGTCGCGCCGGACGGCAGCGTGTACATCGTGTCCCGCTCGTTCGGGGTCACGTCGGTGCTGGCAGTCGGCCCGGGCGGCAACTCGCGGCGGGTGTCGCTGCCATTGGGTGCCGACACCGTCAACGACGTCGTCATCGGCCAGGACGGCCGGGGCTACCTGACCGTCGAGCGGAACTTCTTGGGCACGAAGACAACTCGCGTGTACACGTTCACCGGGACGTCGAACACCGTGCGGGAGATCCCCGGCACTCCGGACGGCGCGAAAGTGATCACCGCAGATGGTTTCTACCAGTACACCTTCGACGAGTCGACCGGGAAGTCCTACATCTCCCGGATCACCGCGGACGCCATCGAAACCTCCGATCCCCGCGACGGGCGCGTCATCAATCCGATCAGCGTCACCCCGGACGGCACGGTGTACGTCTCGGTCCGCAACGCCGCCACCGGGACCGACAGCGTGGCGATCATCAGCAGCACCGGTGAGGTCATCACGGTCGAGGTCCCGGGCACGGTCGTGCCGGTGCTGCCGAGCGTGAGCCCGGTGCTCGGCGGATATGACGCCAACCCGAACGCCGGCGACAACGGCTACGTCGTCTACGAGTCCGGCGGTGTGCGCTATCTCGCCGTGGTGAACCCGGACGGGACCATCGTGCGCACGATGACGTTGCCCGCCGGCACCACGGTCGCCACTCCGGTGGAGTTCGGGCCGGACGGCGCGGCGTATCAGGTCATCGAGACACGGGACGAGCAGGGCCGGGTCACGTCGCGGGCGGTGCTGGCGTTGGCCACCGACACGGTGACGCCTGCGCTGCCGGGCAATCCGCTGCGCCCGAACTTCCCGGCGCTCCAGTTCGGATCGGACGGCAGCGGGGTGCTGATCACCGTCGAGTCCGGCCAGTCGCCGTTCGAGTACCACTTCCTGCGGTTCGACCAGGACGGCGCCACGATCGCCACCGCGGACCTCGCGGGGTTCCTGCAAGCGGCCGAACAGGATTACGTGTTCTGGCAGGAAGGAGTGGTGTTCGGTCCCGACGGCACGCCGTACGTCACCCTCACCGGCGCAGACCAGGGGGTCTGGGCGTTGACGTCGACGGGGCCGGTGAAGGTCCTCGATCTCGATCTCGGACCTGGCGAGCTCGTCGAACCGGTGAAGTTCGGACCCGACGGCCCGGCCTACGTCACGGTGTCGGAGCGCGTCGACGGCGCCTTCGTGACGACGGTACGCACCTTCACCCCGCTCACCGAGCTCTGACCCTCTGCGGCCGCCTTCCGCGCCGAAATCGCATTCCACGCGGTCGTTTCGCGATTTGACGCGCGTGGAATGCGATTTCGGCGGTCAGCGGAAGTCGGCGAAAAACGTTGCGACGTCATCGATGTAGAGCTCGGGCTGTTCGAACGCCGCGAAATGCCCGCCACGCGGCATGGTGGTCCACCGGGTGATGTTGTAATTGGCCTCGCACCAGTGCCGCGGCGAGCGCAGGATCTCCTTCGGGAACGCCGCGACACCGGTGGGCAGTGTGACCGGCCCCCCGCCGCGGAAGCTGCCGAAGCTCTCCCAGTACAGCCGAGCCGACGACGCCGCCGTGCCGCTGGCCCAGTACAGCATCACGTTGTCGAGCAACTCGTCTCGGCTGAGGGCGTTCTCGGGGTGCCCATCGCAGTCGGTCCACGACCAGAACTTCTCGACGATCCAGGCCAGCTGGCCGACCGGCGAATCGACCAGGCCGTAACCCAGGGTCTGTGGCCGGGTCGACTGTTGTTTGGAATAGCCGGAATCCCAGCGCTGGTAGTAGCCGAGGCGTTCGAGGGCGGCCTGTTCGTCGGGTGTCGGTTCGCCCATGTCCTTGGGCGCCTGGCCGATCGGCATATTGGTGTGGATCGCCACGCAGTGGCCGACGTTGCGGCCGATCTGGGTGGTGACCGCCGCGCCCCAGTCGCCGCCCTGGGCGCCGTAGCGGCGGTAGCCGAGCCGCACCATCAGCTCGTCCCACGCCGCGGCGATGCGTTCCACACCCCACCCGGTCGACGCCGGCTTGCCGGAGAACCCGTAGCCGGGCAACGACGGACAGACGACGTGGAAGCCGGCGTCGGTGAGCGGCTCGATCACCTTGTGGAACTCGACGACCGACCCCGGCCAGCCGTGGGTGATGATCAGCGGGAAAGCGTATGCACGGGTGGACCGTGCATGGATGAAGTGGATCGGCAGTCCGTCGATCTCGGTGGTGAAGTGGTCGAACCGATTCAGGCTGGCTTCC
The DNA here is from genome assembly GCF_054786995.1 of Mycobacterium sp. ZZG. Classification (NCBI taxonomy): domain Bacteria; kingdom Bacillati; phylum Actinomycetota; class Actinomycetes; order Mycobacteriales; family Mycobacteriaceae; genus Mycobacterium; species Mycobacterium sp. ZZG. The sequence continues at coordinate 152,553 of NZ_JBTBFV010000006.1, read as the reverse complement.
CTTGCCCGCCAGTCATATTCGTCGGCCCAGTAGGCGGCGAGTTCGCGGGTGTAGGACAGCGGGATGCCCTGACTCCAATCGTCGACGCATTCGGCTTCCGGCCACCGGGTGCGCTGCAGGCGTTCCTTGAGGTCGGCGAGGTCGATGTCGGCGATTTCGATCCGGAACGGCTGAATGTGGGCCATGGCACATCCTGACACTTGGATAATCACCGGTTGTGGGGACCCCGACGCTGATCCTGATCGCCGCGACGACGTTGGCCGCCTGCGTCTGTCTGGGCGCCGCCGTCTACGAAGCCCTCGTCGTCGACCCGTACTGGCCCAGACGCCCGGGCATCATCCAGTCCAAGAACGGCGGCATCTCGCGGGTGCGGTTCTGGTTGCCCGCGCCCCTGATCTTCGAGGTGCTGCTCGTCGTCACCCTGGTGGTCACGTGGGGCGACGCAACGGTCGGGGTGGCGCTGCTGGTCGCCCTGGTCAGCCACGCGGCGATGCGGCTGTGGACGTTGTTCGACCTGATCCCCACGGCGGCCGAGTTCGAACGCACGGACCCCGCCGACGTCGACGAGTCCGCGGCGCTGCGGTGGACGCGGAAGAACCTGCTGCGGCTGCCGCTGCTGGCGGTCACCTCGTGCGCGATGCTCGCCGCGCTGGCGTTCGCGTGACGTGGGTAGATCGCGAAATTGCATTCCACGCGCCGTTGTCGCGGAAAACGCCGTGGAATGCGATTTCTGCGGGCTTGGAGCGCCGGTGTGATGGGATTGCCGGGTGTCAGAAGACGCCGCCCCCGAGCCCGCGATCGTCGCACGCGCGATCACGATGCGCGGCCCATGGGGTCCGGTCTACGGACCTCTTGACCTCGACGTCGCCGCCGGCGGTGTCACCGTGCTGCTGTGCCCGCCGGGTTCGGGACGCACCGCGCTGCTGATGACGCTGGCGGGCCGGATGCGTCCCGCGTCCGGTTCGCTGTCGGTGTTCGGCCGCAGCCGCGTCCGCGACATCTTCGCCCACGCCGCGCTCGCCGGCATCGACGAACTCGACCCGGTCGCCGAATCGGTGACAGTGCGGGATCTGATCACCGAGAAGCTGCGCTGGGACGCCGACTGGTACCGGCTGATCCGGCGGGCCGGCCAGGACGAGCTGGTCCGGGTGTGCGGGCCTGTCTTCGGCGACCTGCCGCTGCCCCCGCTGTCGGAATACGTCGAGGAGCTCACCGAACTCGACGGTCTGCTGCTGCGGGTCGCGTTGGCCAACACCGGCCGGCCACCGCTACTGGTGGTGGGCAGCATCGAGCAGGTCACCGATGACCGGCATCGCGATCTGCTGGTCTCCCGACTGGTCGAGCTGGGCCGCGCCCAGACCGTCGTCACCGCGGGCGTCAACCCCGTCCCCCGCCGGCCGGTCGCCCAGATCGAGGTCGAGAACACCACCCGCTCCGAGCTTGCAGATCAGCAGAAAGGTGGTGCCTGATGGCGCTGGCCGGCATGTCACTGGGCACCGACCTCAAGCGCTATTCACGCGGGGTGATGCCGCGGATCGCGCTGATCACCATCATCCTGATGCCGCTGCTGTACGGCGCGATGTACCTCTGGGCGTTCTGGAACCCGTTCGCCGAGGTGAACAAGGTGCCGGTGGCCCTGGTCAACGAGGACCGCGGCGCGTCGGCGCAGGGGCAGCCGTTGCGGGCCGGCGACGAGGTCGCCACGGCACTCATGCAGTCCGGCCAGCTCCATCTCACCGAGATGTCAGCGCAGCAGGCCGCCGACGGCGTCGCGCGCGGCGACTACTACTTCTCGATCACGCTGCCGCCGGACTTCAGCGAGCGCGTCGCGTCGCCGTCCGGTGACGACCCGCAGCAGGCGCAGATCCGGTTCACCTTCAACGACGCCAACAACTATCTGGCGACGGTCATCGGGCAGAACGCCTCGCGCGAGGTTCTCAACCAGGTCAACGCCAAAATCGGCGAACGCACTGTCGGCACGGTGCTGACCGGGCTGACCGACGCCGGCGCAGGGCTCGACCAGGCCGCCGACGGCGCGCAGCGACTCGCCACCGGCCTCGACGCGGCCGACGACGGCGCTCACCGGCTGGCCACCGGCGCGGCCACGCTGTCGTCCGGACTGGAGACAGCGCGTGCCGGCTCGGCCCAACTCGCTGCGGGCACACGACAATTGGCCGCAGCGGTGGACACCGCGACGGGTCCGCTCCTGGAGGTGCTGGACCGGGTCGGTGCACTGGAGTTGAACCCCGATGAGGTCGCGCTCGCCGCGCAGCATCTGTCCGCAGCCGTGCATTCGACGACCGACCGGATCGCGGCTCTCAACGTCAACAGCGCGCAGGCCTCCGCGATCGTCGACCAGGCCGTCGGCTTCCTGCAGGCCAACCCCGACCCGGCGGTGCGCGACGCGGGGCACGCGCTGGCCGGTGCTCAGCGGCTGCTGCGTGCCCAGAACATCGACCCGACCACCGACGAGGGCCTGATCCGGTTGCGCGACAGCGCGTCCCGACTGGAAGCCGAGCTCGGCGACCCGGGGGGTGAGTTGCGCACCTTCCTGACACGCGCGCTGAACGGCGGGCTGCGTTCGGACGTCGCCAAGCTCAAGGACGGCGCCGACGAACTGAACTCCGGGGCCCAGCGGCTCAGCGCCGGGCTGGTGCAGCTGTCCGGCGGGGGCCGGGAGTTGTCGTCCGGGGCGTCCCAGCTGGCGGATGGTACGGAGAAGTTGCGGGCCGGCGGGCAGGAGCTGGCGACCAAGTTGCGTCAGGGCACGGCTGAGGTTCCGTCGTGGACGCCGCAGCAGCGCACGGCGATGGCGCAGACGCTGGTGACGCCGGTCGGCCTGGATTTGGTCAACACCAACCCGGCGGCCACGTTCGGCACCGGTTTCGCACCGTTCTTCATGCCGCTGGCATTGTTCATCGGCGCGCTGATCACATGGATGCTGTTGACGCCGTTGCAGTCCCGGCCCATCGTCAACGGGCTGGGCGCCCTGCGGGTGGTGCTGGCCTCCTACTGGCCCGGCTTGCTGATCGCGGCGTGCCAGGTCGTGGTCATGTACGCCGTCGTGCACTTCGGCGTCGGCCTGCAGGCCAAGTACCCGCTGGCCACCGTCGCGTTCCTGGTGCTGATCGCCGCGACATTCCTGGCCATGATCCAGGCGTTCAACGCGGTGTTCGGAGTCGCGGTCGGCCGCGTGGTCACGCTCGCATTCCTGATGCTGCAGCTGGTCTCTGCGGGCGGCATCTACCCGGTCGAGACCACCGCCCGACCGTTCCAGATCATCCATCCGTTCGACCCGATGACCTACGCGGTCAACGGGTTACGGCAACTGACCGTCGGCGGCGTCGACTCGCGGCTGTGGATCGCGATCGCCGTTCTGGCGGGCCTGCTCGCTGCCTCACTGGCTGCCAGCGCATGGTCGGCGCGCCGCAACCGGCAGTACACGATGGACCGGCTTCACCCACCCATCGAGGTGTGACAGGGGTGAGACGGACGACCCCGTCTCCCGCCGAAATCGCATTCCACGCGATGAATCCGCGAAAAGTGCCGCGTGGAATGCGATTTCGGCGGGATCAGGGAAGGCCGATGCGGCGGTAGCGCTCCAGGCGGGCGGCCAGCCGCTGTTCGTCGGGCACCGTGCGCAGCCGGTGGAGTTCGGCTGCGATGGTCGCCGAGAGTCGCGCGGTGAACGCCATCGGTTCGTCGGCCGCATCGGGATGTTCGGGAACGACCGCGTCGACGATCCCGTTGCGCAACAGATCCGCCGATCGAATGCCCTGTGCCGCAGCCAGTTCCGGGGCGTGGTCGACATCGCGGAACACGATCGCGCTGGCGCCCTCGGGAGGCAGCGGTGCCAGCCAGCCGTGCAGGGCCGCCAGCACCCGGTCGGCGGGCACCATCGCCAGGGCAGGGCCGCCGCTGCCCTGGCCGAGCAGTACCGAGATCGTCGGGGTGTCGAGTGTGACCAGCTCGGCCAGGCACCGGGCGATCTCACCGGCCAGCCCGCCTTCCTCGGCCTCGGCCGACAGCGCCGGACCCGCGGTGTCGATGACGAGCACCAGCGGCAGTTTCAGTCCCGCCGCCAACGCCATGCCGCGCCTGGCCTCGCGCAGCGCCGCCGGGCCGACCACCCCGCCGACCACCCGCTGCTGTCCGAGGACGACGGCCGGCTGACCGCCGAACCGGGCCAGCGCCAGCAGCGTGGTGGCCGCCTCACCCTGACCCGTCCCCGACAGCAGCACCCGTTCGGTGGCGCCGTGCCGCAGCAGCGCGCTGACGCCCGGCCGGTCCGGGCGCCGCGAGATCTCGACCGACTTCCAGGCCGGCACATCGGGCAGCGGTTCGGGCTCCGGCGCGACGGGCGGCTCGCCGGGCGCATCCGACACCACCTTCAGCGTGCGGTCCAGCGTCGCGCGCAGCACCGCGAGCGGGACGACAGCGTCGACGACGCCGTGGCGGTGCAGGTTCTCGGCGGTTTGGATGCCCGACGGAAACGGTTCGCCGTAGAGATGCTCGTACACCCGCGGGCCCAGGAACCCGATCAGCGCTCCGGGTTCGGCCGCGGTGACATGCCCGAGCGACCCCCAGGACGCGAACACGCCGCCGGTGGTCGGATGCCGCAGATACACCAGATACGGCAGATGGGCCTTCTTGTGCAGTTCCACGGCGGCGGCGATCTTGACCATCTGCAAGAACGCGACCGTGCCCTCCTGCATGCGGGTGCCGCCCGAGCTGGGCGACGCGAGCAGCGGGAGCCGCTCGGCTGTCGCCTTCTGCACCGCGGCGACGATGCGTTCGGCTGCGGCCACCCCGATGGAACCGGCCAGGAAGTCGAACTCGCACGCCACCAGCGCGACCCGCCGGCCGAACACCCGTCCTTCGCCGGTCAGCACGGATTCGTCGAGCCCGGTCGCGGCCTCGGCGTCGTCGAGTTCCTTGCGGTATGCCTCCGAGGTGGGCACGGTCAGCGGCGGCTCATCCCAGCTCACGAAGGATCCCTCGTCCAGCAGGGCGTCGCGCAGCGCATGGGCGCGGATCCGGCTCACAGGGAAAGGCTAATAGGGTGGGGTCCATGATTGGAGTGACCTGCGACGGGAACGTGATGACGCTGGAGCTGCAGCGCCCCGAGCGGCGCAACGCGCTCAACGCCGAGTTGGTGGACAGACTGCGGGAAGCGATCGAGAAGGCGGCTTCCGAAGACGTCCGCGCGATCGTCATCACCGGCGCCGGCCACGTGTTCAGTTCGGGGGCGGACCTGTCCGGTGGTCAGGGCGTCGCCGACGAGCTTCCCGACAAAGCCAGGGCGCTGAACCTGGCGATCGACCGCGCACCGGTGCCGGTCATCGGCGCGGTCAACGGCCCCGCGATCGGCGCCGGGGTCATCCTGTCGATGATCTGCGATCTGCGCGTGGTGGCGCCCGAGGCCTATTTCCAGTTCCCGGTCGCGAAATACGGTATCGCCCTGGACAACTGGAGCATCCGGAGATTGACCTCGCTGGTCGGCGCCGGACGGGCCCGCGGCATGCTGCTGGCCGCCGAACGGCTCACCGCCGACGTCGCGCTGCAGACCGGGATGGCCAACCGGATCGGCACACTGGCGGACGCGCAGGCCTGGGCGCAGGAGATCGCGGGATTCGCGCCGCTGGCGCTGCAGCACGCCAAGCGGGTGCTCAACGACGACGGCGCCTACGAAGAGCCGTGGCCCGCCCACCAGGAGCTCTTCGACCGGGCCTGGGCCAGCCAAGACATCATCGAGGCCCAGATCGCGCGCATCGAGAAGCGGCCGCCCAGGTTCCGGGGCGCCTGATGGTGCTGCGGACGGCGCTGCGCTACGGCTTCGGCACGGCATCGCTGCTGGCCGGGGGATGGGTGTTGCGCGCGCTGCAGGGCACGCCCGCCTCGCTCGGAGCGACCCCCGCGGAGATTGCGCCGGTGGCGCGCCGCTCGCCGCACTACAAGGACGGGAAGTTCGTCAACCTCGAGCCGCCGTCGGGCATCACGATGGACCGCGACGTGCAGCGCATGCTGCTGCGGGACCTGGCGAACTTCACGTCCCAGGGCACACCGTCCGCACCGATCCCGCTCGCTGAGCCGCCGACAGTCGACCCGGTCGCGGCGCCGGCCGCGGCGAGCTGGTACGGCCACTCCAGCGTGCTGATCGAGGTGGACGGCTACCGCGTCCTGGCCGACCCGGTGTGGAGCAATCGGTGCTCCCCGTCGCGCGCGGTCGGACCGCACCGGATGCACGACGCGCCGGTGCTGCTGGAAGCGCTACCCGCCGTCGACGCCGTCATCATCAGCCACGACCACTACGACCATCTCGACATCGACACCATCGTCGCGCTCGCGCACACCCAGCGCGCCCCGTTCGTGGTGCCGCTGGGCATCGGCGCGCACCTGCGCAAGTGGGGCATCCCCGAGAGTCGCATCGTCGAACTGGACTGGAACGAGGCTCACCGGATCGACGACCTGACCCTGGTCTGCACACCGGCGCGGCACTTCTCCGGACGGCTGTTCGCGCGCGACTCCACGCTGTGGTCGTCGTGGGTGGTAGCCGGGCCCGTCCACAACGCGTTCTTCGGCGGCGACACGGGCTATACCAAGAGCTTCGCCGAGATCGGCGCCGAATACGGCCCGTTCGACCTCGCCCTGCTGCCGATCGGTGCCTACCACCCCGCCTTCGCCGACATCCACATGAACCCCGAAGAGGCGGTACGCGCCCACCTGGACCTCACCGACGTGGACCACGGCCTGATGGTGCCGATCCACTGGGCGACGTTCCGGCTGGCGCCGCACCCCTGGGCCGAACCGGCGGAACGGCTGACGGCTGCCGCCGATGCCGAGCGGGTGCGTCTGGCGGTGCCGATCCCCGGTCAGCGGGTGGACCCGGAGTCGACTTTCGAGCCGTGGTGGCGCTTCTAGGCTGCGACGACGCGTTACGGTGCTGATCATGAATCCACCGGTCAGGCTGGCCGTATTCGCACTGGCTGTTGCGCTGCTGGGAGGGTGCGGCGCCGAGCCCGCCGACCCCGCCGCGTCCGCGACATCCGTGGCCCCGCCCGCCGGGCAGGCCTGGAAGGTGCCCCCTCCGTTGGTCCCGGCGATGCCGCTGCCGGACAACGCGGTGCAGAACGCGGTGGCCGAACTCGACGGGATCGCCGAGCGCCTGGTCGCCGAGTCGGGTATCCCGGGCATGGCGGTGGCCGTGGTGCACGGCGGAAAAACGGTGTACGCGAAAGGGTTCGGCGTCAAGAACCTTGAGCGTGCCGATCGGCCGGACAACCGGGTCGGTCCCGACACGGTATTCCAGCTGGCATCGCTGTCCAAACCACTGAGCGCGACGGTCGTGGCCACCCTGGTGGGGCAGGGCCAGGTCAGCTGGGACACCCCCCTCGTGTCGCGGCTGCCGTGGTTCGGGTTGTCGGACCCGGCCGTCACGCAGATGGTCACGGTCGGGGACATGTTCTCGCACCGCTCCGGACTGCCCGACCATGCCGGGGACAAGCTCGAAGACCTCGGCTACGACCGCAGGCAGGTGCTGGAGCGGCTCCGCGAACTGCCGCTCGATCCGTTCCGAACGTCCTACGCCTACACCAACTTCGGATTGACCGCCGGCGCGGAAGCGGTCGCCGCCGGCACCGGGAAGTCCTGGGAACAACTGGCCTCCCACGCGCTGTTGGCGCCGTTGGGCATGACCGCCACCAGCTACACGTTCGGTGACTACGAGGCCCGGCCGGACCGCGCGGTGGGCCACATCCGCATCGACGGCCGCTACGAGCCGCGCTACGTCCGCGACGCGCAGGCACAGTCACCGGCGGGTGGGGCCAGTTCATCGGTCAACGACATGGCCCGGTGGATGGCGATGGTGCTCGCCGACGGGCAGCACGACGGCCGTGCGCTGATCGACCCGAAGGCGCTGCTGCCCGCGGTCACCCCGCAGGTGGTGTCGTCGCGGGGCTCCGAACCGGCGATGCGGTCGGGGTTCTACGGATACGGCTTCAACGTCGGCACCACGCCGGCGGCACGCACCGAACTGAGCCACTCGGGTGCATTCGAACTCGGCGCAGCCACCAACGTGCTGTTCCTGCCCTCGGCCGACGTCGCGATCGTCGCGCTGACCAACGCCAGCCCGGCGGGTATCCCGGAGGCCCTGACCGCGCAGTTCGCCGACCTGGTCCAGTTCGGGGAGGTGCGCGAGGACTGGGGTGATTTGTACGGCAAGGCTTTCGCCGACATGGACAAGCCGGTCGGGGCGCTGGTCGGCCAGCAGCGGCCCGTCGGCGCGAAACCGCCGTCACCGCTGCCGTCGTACGCCGGGGTGTACCGCAACGCCTACTGGGGGCCGGCGACGGTCGCCGAGCGCGACGGCCGCCTGCAGCTCACCCTGGGACCGCGCGGCACCTTCGAGCTGAGCCCGTGGGATGGCGACGTGTTCACCTTCCCGGTGTCCTCCGAGAACGCTCCCCCCGGAACGGTTTCGACGGCGACGTTCGCCGGGGACGCCCTCACGCTGGAATATTTCGACGACGACGGCAAGGGAGTCTTCACCCGATGACGGTTTCTGTGGCCGCCGGCCTGTCGGACGCCGAGGTGGCGCAGCGCGTCGCCGAGGGCAAGACCAACGACGTCCCCACCCGGGCTGCGCGCAGCGTCTCCGAGATCATCCGCGGGAACGTGTTCACCCGCATCAACGCCATCCTCGGCGTGCTCCTGATCATCGTGCTGTCCACCGGATCGGTGATCAACGGCGCGTTCGGTCTGCTCATCATCGCCAACAGTGCGATCGGCATCATCCAGGAATTGCGCGCCAAGCAGACACTGGACAAACTCGCCATCGTCGGGCAGGCGAAACCGTTGGTGCGCAGGCAGTCCGGGAGCCGGCCACTCGCGCCCAGCGAGGTGGTTCTCGACGATGTGATCGAGTTGGGCCCCGGCGACCAGATCGTGGTCGACGGCATGCTCATCGAAGAGGCCAACCTCGAGGTCGACGAGTCCCTGCTGACCGGCGAAGCCGACCCCATCGCCAAAGACGTCGGCGACCATGTGATGTCGGGCAGCTTCGTGGTGGCGGGCACCGGAGCCTACCGCGCCACCAAGGTCGGCCGCGAGGCCTACGCCGCGAAACTCGCCGAGGAGGCCAGCAAGTTCACCCTGGTGAAATCCGAACTGCGCAACGGGATCAACAAGATCCTGCAGTTCATCACCTACCTGCTGGTGCCGGCCGGGGCCCTGATCATCTATACCCAGCTGTTCACCACCGGGGCCGGCTGGCGGGAATCGGTGCTGCGGATGGTCGGAGCCCTGGTGCCGATGGTGCCCGAGGGGCTGGTGCTGATGACCTCGATCGCCTTCGCGGTGGGGGTGATCCGGCTGGGCCGTAGGCAGTGTCTGGTCAACGAGCTGCCCGCCATCGAGGGTCTGGCCCGTGTCGACGTCGTCTGCGCCGACAAGACGGGCACTCTGACCGAGAACGGGATGCGGGTCAGCGATCTGTTGCGCATCGAGGCTCCACAGGCAGGAGAGGAGCCGAGCGACCGGGGGGCGGGCACGGTCGCCGAGGTGCTGGCCCAGCTCGCCGCCGACGACGCCAGGCCCAACGCGAGCATGGCCGCGATCGCGGAGGCCTACACGATGCCGCCCGGCTGGACCGCGACCGCCACCGCGCCGTTCAAGTCGGCCACCAAATGGAGCGGCACCTCCTATGCCGATCACGGCAACTGGGTGATCGGCGCACCGGACGTGCTGCTCGACCCCGCCTCGCCGGTGGCCGAGGACGCCGAGAGGATCGGCGCGCAGGGTCTGCGGGTGCTGCTGCTCGGCTCCAGCGACCGGCCGGTGGACGCACCGGACGCCCCCGGTGTGGTCACCCCCGCCGCGCTGGTGGTGCTCGAGCAGCGCGTCCGCCCCGACGCCCGCGACACCCTCGATTACTTTGCCTCGCAGCATGTCTCGATCAAGGTGATCTCGGGGGACAACGCCGTCTCGGTGGGTGCGGTGGCGGGTTCGCTCGGGCTGGCCGGCGAGACGATGGACGCGCGGCGGCTCCCCGAGCAGCCCGACGCGCTCGCCGACACGCTGGAGGAGTGCACGACGTTCGGCCGGGTACGGCCCGATCAGAAGCGGGCGATGGTGCACGCGCTGCAGTCCCGCGGCCACACCGTCGCGATGACCGGCGACGGCGTCAACGACGTGCTCGCGCTCAAGGACGCCGACATCGGCGTGGCGATGGGTTCGGGGAGCTCGGCGTCGCGAGCGGTGGCGCAGATCGTGCTGCTGGACAACAAGTTCGCCACCCTGCCCTACGTCGTGGGGGAGGGCAGGCGGGTGATCGGCAACATCGAGCGGGTCTCGAACCTGTTCCTCACCAAGACGGTGTACTCGGTGTTGCTGGCGGTGCTCGTCGGCCTGGGCGGACTGTCGGCCGAGCTGTTCGGGTCCGATCCGCTGCTGTTCCCGTTCCAGCCCATCCACGTGACGATCGCGGCATGGTTCACCATCGGTATCCCGGCGTTCATCCTGTCCCTGGCCCCGAACAACGAACGCGCCCGCCCGGGGTTCGTGCGGCGGGTGATGACGTCGGCGCTGCCGTCGGGGATCGTCGTCGGGGCGGCGACGTTCACCTCGTACCTGCTCGCCTACCAGGGGCGGGCGGCCACCGAGACCGAGCAGACACAGGCCTCGACCGCGGCGCTGATCACGCTGCTGGTGTCGGCGCTGTGGGTGCTGTCGGTGGTGGCGCGCCCGTATGAGTGGTGGCGGGTGCTGCTGGTGGCGGTGTCGGCGCTGGCCTACGTCGTCATCTTCAGCATCCCGTTCGCCCGTGAGCTGTTCATCCTCGATCCGTCCAACGTCGCGCTGACGTCGACGGCGCTGGGAATCGGGCTCGCCGGTGCGGTCGCCATCGAGGTGATCTGGTGGGTTCAGGGCCGTGTGCTGGGAGAACAGCGCACCCTGTGGCGTCCGAGCGAGCGGTAGGGTTGGTCGCATGGGATTTCTGGACAAGGCCAAAGATCTTCTCTCCAAGAACGCCGACAAGGTCGACACGGTGATCGACAAGGCCGGTGATCTCGTCGACAAGAAGACCAAGGGCAAGTACACGTCAACGGTCGACAAGGTGCAGGACGCGGCCAGGAAGGCCGTCGCCGACAACACCGGCACGGTGCCGCCCGAACAGCAGTCCGGTCAGGCGCCTCCTCCGCCGCCGACCACTCCGCCTCCTCCGCCGCCGACCACTCCGCCGCAGCAGCCCCCGACGGCTCCGCCGACCTCGTAGGCGCTCGCGCATGGCGAAGCTGTCCGTCTCCGTCGACGTCCCGCTGCCGCCCGAGAAGGCGTGGGAGAGCGCCTCGGACCTGTCCCGCTACCGGGAGTGGCTGTCCATCCACCGGGTATGGCGCTCCAAACTGCCTGATGTCATCGAGAAGGGCACTCAGCTCGACTCGATCGTCGAGGTCAAGGGCATGCCGAACCGGGTGAGCTGGACAGTGGTGCACTACCGCCCACCCGAGGCGATGACGCTCAACGGCGACGGCAAAGGCGGTGTCAAGGTCAAGCTGATGGGCAAGATCAAGCCCAGCCAGACGGACCCGGCCGCCTCGACCGTCACGTTCGACATCCACCTCGGCGGACCCGCGCTGTTCGGACCGATCGGCATGGTGGTCGCCGGTGCCCTCAAGGGGGACATCCAGGAGTCGCTGAACCGGTTCAAGACCGTCTTCGCGCCGTCCTGACCGCGGGTGCGCCGGCCGTCAGCCGGCTGCGACGGCGGCCACCGCCTCGGCCACCGGGACGTCGCCGGAGATGACCTCGAAGGTGTGGCCGGCGGTCTGCGGCATGTCCAGCGCAGCGACGAGCACCGCCGCCACATCGGCGCGGGGGATGCTGCCGGGCCCGGTGTGTTCGGCGATGTACACCCGGCCGGTGCCCGGATCGTTGGTGAGCAGGCCCGGCCGCACGATCGTGCTGAGAAGGTCGGCACGCGAGCGGATGACGTCGTCGGCGGCGCCCTTGGCCCGCAGGTAGGCGACGAACACCGGGTCGCCCGCGTCGTCCGGTGCGTGGGCGTCGGCGCCCATCGACGAGATCATCAGGTAACGCCGCACTCCCGCGGCTTCGGCGGCGTCGGCCAAGAGGATCGCCGCGTCGCGGTCGACGGTCTCCTTTCGGGCCGCTCCACTGCCGGGCCCGGCGCCCGCCGCGAAGATGACGGCGTCGGCGCCGCGCAGGTGGGTGGCTACGACACCGTTGGTGGTGTTCTCCAGGTCGACGACGATCGGTTCAGCGCCGGCGGCACGCAGATCGTCGGCTTGGTCGGGGTTACGGATGAGGCCGGCCACCGAGTCGCCGCGCGCGGACAGCAGCCGCGAGGTGATCAGAGCGATTTTTCCGTGCCCTCCGGCGATGACGACGCGCATGACCTACCTCCGACCTGACCGACGACCCGGTGTCGACGTCACAACCTCAACGTACTCACTTTCGCGTCCGCGGCTGTCAGCGCTGAAATCGCCGGCGAACCAGCTTGCCGAACTCGATCGTCGACCGGCGCACCGATTCGAACCCCAACGACACCAGCAGCGTGTCCACCATCGCGAAGGGAAGCGTGGTGGCGACGGCGCCGCGCCCGTATTCGAGGTGCCACGAGCCGGGGTGGATCGTCAATCCCCGCGCGTGCCCGCGTTGCAGACAGGTGTGTCCGCCCGGCATCAGCGGTGGCAGTGCGACGTGGTCGTCGGACTCCAGATCATAGGAGTCGATCTGCCCGGCCAGCAGGAACTTGTGGATGTCGACGTGTTTGTAGCGTCCCGAAAAGCCTTGTGTTCCAGTCGGTGACCCGAAGATGACGATGTACTCGCGTGGGCTGAAATACAGAAACCGGACCTTGCCCAGCACCCCGCCGGCCTTGCTGCCCACCCAGCGCCCCGGAGTCGGGTCGATCAGACCGGGGTACGCCTCGGCGAGCAGCCCGACTGCACGGGCGGTGAGTTCACCGGTGTGCAGCGGCAGGCCGACGACTTCTCTGGCCACCTGATGCAGGACGTCGGGGTCGATCCGGTACGTCACCGGTCGAACTCCACAGGCAGGCTGGTGGGTCCGCTCATACCCAGCAACGGCCGCCACGGTGCCGGTCCGGCCACCTTGGGATTGGGCAGTCGGCGCGCCAGGATCTTCAACGCCTCGCAGAGTTCCCGCCGGGCCAGGTTGGCGCCGAGGCAGTAGTGGGCGCCACCGCCGAAGGTCAGAATCGGGGGTGGGTCGTCGCGGGTGATGTCGAAGCGGGTGGGGTCGTCGTAGATCGCCGGATCCCGGTTGGCGGCGTAGGTGTTGGCCACGATGAATGCTCCCGCAGGGAAGGTGTATTCACCGATTGTGACATCCTCGCCCACGGTGCGGACGGTGCTGCACATCGACGGGGAGTGTCGCATGGTCTCCTCGACGGCGCGCATGGCCAGCTCGGGTCGGTCGCGGAGCAGCGCGAGCTGGTCGGGATGCTCGCAGAGCGCCTGCATCGAGGCCGCCAATTGTGTTCTGGTGGTGTCGGTTCCGGCAATCAGGATGCTGAATGCCAGCATGCGGACCTCGCCGGCGTCGAGGCGGTCCCCGCCGTCCTCGGCGCGGATCAGCTCGGACAGCAGATCGGTCGTCAGATGTCGGCGCCGGTGAGCGATCATGTCGTCGATGTAGGCGTCGAACGCGTCCCACGCCCGAAGCACCGTGGGTTCCTCATCGACGAGGTCGATGTCGAAGCTGACGATCTTGAAGATGTCTTCGGCCCAGGTGGAGAACAGCTTCCAGTCCTGCCGGGGTGCTCCGAACAGCGCGCAGATCACCGGGATCGGATAGGGCCGGGCGATCTGCTCGACGAACTCGCACCCGCCATCCGCGCTGACCGAATCGATCAGCTGATTGATGACCTGATGGATCGTCTCGTCCATCCGCGCTGTCGCGCGTGGGGTGAAGGCCCGCGACACCAGGCTACGTAGGCGGCGGTGTTCATCGCCTTCCATGCACAGGATGCTGCGGGTGACCCGGTCCCAGAGTTCGCCCGAGGTGAGGCCGTGCGCGGAGAGATGAATACCCGGCGGGATCCTGAACCTCGGGTCGCCCAATACAGTTCGGGCCAGGGGATAGGACAGCACCTCGGGTCCGATGGGGCCCAGCGCGATCGGCGCGGTCTGCTGCGCGGCGCGCAACTGCGGATAGATCTGCTGCGGGGTGTCGGTGAGCTCGTAGGTGAGGGTGGGCAGGCCGGCGTCGAATACGCTGGGCGCGGCGGTCACCGGAGGATCCTCAGCGGCAGCGCCGGCAGCGTGCACGTCGCCGACGGCCAGGTGATCTCGGGGACGTAGCCGGCAGCGAGCTCGAAGTCGGGAATCCGGGAAAGCCATTCGGCAACCACGAGCTTGAGTTCCATTCTGGCCAGGTGGGAACCCAGACAACGGTGCGGTCCGCCGCCGAATCCCCAGTGTTTGTGTAGCTTGCCGTCGAGAACGAGGTCGTCGACGGAGTGGGCGTCGCTGCCGTCGCGGTTGATCGCCCCCAGACACAGCCGCACCTCGGCACCGGCAGGCAACGTGACACCCGAGACGGTGACCGGCCGGGTCGTCACGCGCCCGACGATGGGCGCGGCCGGTTCCAGCCGGATCATCTCTTCGACGAACATCGCGATACCGTCGAGGTCCTCCCGCAACGCCGTGCGCAGCGCGGGGCGGCGGGCCAACTCCAGCATCGTGGCGCCGATCGCGGAGGTGACGGTGTCCAGACCGGCGAGGACGAACACGAGGGACAATCCGACCGCCTCGTTGTCGGTGAGGGGTTCGTCGCCATGGAGCAGCTGGGACAGGATGCCCTCGCGGGGGTTCTCCCGTTGCCCAGCAACCGCTTCGGTGAGGTAGGTGTACAGCTGGACCGCGGGGGTCAGGTCGACGCTGGACGGGTCGGTAGTCAGACTGAACGCGATGATGGCGTCTTTCCACCCGATCAGACGTTCGCGGTCGGCCAGCGGCAGCCCGAACAGCGTGAGGAAGACCTGCGACGGGTACGGGGTTGCCAGGTCGGCCATCACCTCGCACTCGTCGCGCTGCGCCAGGCCCTCGATGATGTCGATCACCTGGGCCTGAAACGACGGCATCAGCACGGCGAGTGTCTGCGGACTGAAAAACTGGTGCAGGACGCGCCGGTACCTGGTGTGTTCGGGAGGGTCGAAGCCGAGAGGCACCAGCGGCACCGGGCTGATCATGTCGTCGTAGGCGATCCGCGACGAGAACACCTCGGGGTCACGCAGCGCGGCAAGGACGTCCTGGCGGCGGGTGAGGTAGTACCAGCCGTCGCCGTAGAGCACGGGGCCCTGGTCGCGCAGCGTGGCCCAGCCGTCACCGCGGTCCCGCGACATCGGCAGGTCCCCGTAGCGCACCTGCGGCAGCGCATCGGCGGCCCCGGTCATGGCACGTTGGTCGCGAGCAAGGTCAGGGGCAGTCCGAGCACCGACAGGTCGACCTCGTCGAGGTAGGTTCCGTCACCGGAGAACTCCTGCCGGAATCGCGTGACCGCGCCGTAGCGGTCGATGACCGCCTCGCCGGCGGCGGCTTCGGGGATGCGCAGCACCACGGTGTAGACGCCGTCTCCATGGCGGTCGAGGAACTCGTTGACCGACGCCGCCACTGCCGCATCGGACCCGGTGATCGGGCTGATCAGCTCGACGCCACGGTCCCAGTCCAGCTGGACCCGAATGCCCAGTTCGGTGAGTTCGGCGGCGTTGAACCGGAATCCGAGTTCTGTGAACATCTGTGCGGTGTCATGCCACCGCTGCGGCGCGACCGCGAACACGACATGATGCAGCTTCGGTTCGGTCGTCATCAGCGGACCAGCCCGCGTGGCCGGATCAGGCCGAGGTCGAGGTGGTTGAGCCAGCCGGGTGGACCGTCGCACACGTCGGGAATGGCGTTGATAGCTCCCATCGCCGTCCAGTCGTAGCCGGGATGGGACATGGTGCCGTCGGGCCGGCGGACACCCTTGAGCGTCAGCTCGGTCGGCGGGTCGCCGTCGATGACGATCTCGTAGCGGGTCTCGCCCCAATCCCAGCCCGGGTTCAGCAGGTCGGGGCCTGCGGTCACGTAGATCGCGTGGAAGACGATGAGCGGCTTACCGTCCACCCAGGCGGTCCACTCGTGGCGTTGCCCGGCCACGGTGTCCTTCGGGATGGCGCCGTCCGCGTGCGGGATGTCGGCCGCGGCTGTGGCGACATCGATGTCGGCGGCGCTCACCTCGTCGATCGTCACACCGAGACCGTCGGCGATCATGTGCATCGACTGGGCGAAGAACGGCAATCCGAGGCCCAGGATGGTGGGCTCGGCGAGAAACGCGTCCTTGTCCTTGCCGAAACCCATCCAGTCGACGTGGTCCATCGGCGCGTCCTTGAGCACGTCGACCACTTCGTAAACGTGGATGGTGTCGACCCTGCTCATCACCCGCGACAGGGTGAGCGGAAGGATGTCACCGGCGTAGCCGGGGTGGATGCCGCCGCCGTGAAAGGAGGTGCCACCGTCGCTGCACGCCGCGCGGATCTGCTCGCCGCCGTCGTGGAAATCCGCACTCGGGTGGAAGAATCCGGCCGTCGTCACGACGTTCTTGCCGGAGCGCAGCAGCCGGCACACCGTCTCGACATCCATGATGATCGGCGTGTAGAAGACGCAGTCGGCGTCCAGCGCGACCATCGCGTCGACGTCGTCGGTGGCGGTGACACCGGTCGGAAGGATCCCTGCGAGCTCACCCGCGTCCTTGCCCACCTTGTCCTTGCTATGCACCAGCACACCCACGAGGTCGAAGACGGGCGAGGCGCAGAAGTGCCGGACACCGACCTGTCCGACATCACCGGTCATCCACTGGATCACCCGATAGGTCTTGTCCGTCATGGGCATTCTCCTAGTGCGAACCGGCGTGCAGCACACCGCGGGGCAACAGCAGGGGCAGGTCGTTGTAGGTGGCGATGCCTGCCGGGGCGGCAACCACGGCAGGTATCGCGGTGATCGCCGGCATCGCGGTGATGGTGAGCCCCAGCATGACGAAGTCGTCGAGGGTTTCTCCGGCGAAGTCCGGGGGTGGGGCGAAGCTCAGCGTGCTGGTGATGGTGGGACGTCCCTCGACGGTGACGGTGTAGCCGAACGCGGTGGGCCACTGCGGCTGCAGCGATTGCCCTTTTGTCCAGATGCCGCGGATCTCGACAACCTCGCGCCCGTCAACGATGCCCTTCCACCGCACGTCGATTCCGGCGACACAGCCGGCGGTGATGGTCCATCCGCCGGGCAGATCGAGGTCCTCGGTGGTCTCGGCGTAGTCCACGTCGCAGCGGATGTCGTCGAGTTGCACTCCGAGTGCGTCGGCGACCACTTGCACGGCCTCGGCGAAGACGCCGGACCCCGTTGCGGTGATCGACGCGAGGTCGGGTTCGTCGATGGAATAGCCGAATCCCATGGGGATTTCGGTCTGCGGCGAGTTGTAGATGGTGGTGTCGAACGATTCGACGATGCTGATCCGGTCGACCCGGTCCGAAATGCCGGCGGTGACGACCGCGAAGAGCTGGATGAAGCCGGGATTGATGCCGCTGCCGAAGATTGTGGAGCCGCCGCGGCGGCAGGCGTCGATGATGCGGTCGCGGTCGGCACCCAGGCGGCTGCCGGTGATGAACTCCGATGTGGTGACGACGTTTGCGCCGGATTCGAGGATGCGGACAAGGTCGCCGGTGTCGGCGAACATCGGGTTGTAGACGACGCAGTCTGGTCGAAGCGCGAGCAGTGCGTCGACGTCGTCGGTGGCGGTGATCCCGATCGGGCCGACCCCGCAGAGTTCGCCGGCGTCCCTGCCGACCTTGTCGGGTGACCACGCGTAGCAGCCGACGAGCTCGAGCTCGGTGTTCGCGATCACCGCGTGCACCGACTTGGTCCCGACATTGCCGGTGGTCCACTGCACGACGCGGTATGTCATCGCGACCTGTCTGCGGCAGTGAAAGTGACGGGTACCGAGCGGAATCCGCGAGTGACGGAGTTGCCGTGAAACTTGGCCTGCTGCCCTGCCGCGAGGGTGAAGTCGGGCATGCGGGCCAGCACCCGTTCGAGGCCGACCTGGAACTCCAGCCGTGCCAGGTTGGACCCGAGGCAACGGTGGACGCCGGCGCCGAAGCCGAGGTGCCGGTTCTCGCGGCGGTCGAGGATGCAGCGGTCGGCGTCGGGGAACTGCCGCTCGTCGCGGTTGGCGGCGGCGTAGTTGACGATCACCGACTCGCCGGGGGAGAACCGGCAGCCGTTCATTTCGACGTCTTTGGCCACGGTGCGAGGGATGCCGTGGATGGAGCCGGCGAACCGGATGAACTCCTCGACCGCGCGGGCGAGCAGATCAGGCTCGTCGATCAGGCGATCCCGCTCGGCGGGGTTGGTGGCCAGATAGTGATAGGCGAAAGACATTGCACTGGCGGTGGTTTCGAGGCCGGCCTGTACCAGCAGCATTGCGTTGGACACCACGTCGGCGAACGCCAGCTTCTCACCGTCGATCTCGGCGGAGAGCAACACGTCGATCATGTCGTCGCGGGGCGGCTCTGCCGTGCGAGCCGTCACGGCGTCGTGCAGATGCTGGTAGAGGCCGCCCCAGGCTTCCATCCGCGCCTCCTCGGTGGCGCCGTTGAGTGCGCTGTCGGTCAGTTCCACACACAGCGGGACGTCATCGACAGGCATGCCGAGCAGGTATTTGAAGAACACGATCCCCGGCTGGCGCCACGCCACCGCGGCGAGGTCGCCGGACCCGCTTTCGATGAACTCGTCGAGGAGCCGGTCGGTTTCGTCAGCGATCTGAGGCCGCAAGGCCTTCATGCGTGCCGGGGAGAAGTACGGGTTGAGGACCTTGCGGAACTTCTGCTGCCGCGGCGGATCGAGGGTGATCACCAGATCACCGGCGAGCTGCTCGGCTCCTTCCGGGGTGGGGTTGCTGGAGAAGTGTTCCCAGTCCTGCAGGATCTGCACACATTCGGCGTAGCGCACCGCGACCCACGCCCCCGCCGGTGTCGCGCTGAGAAATGGGTTGTCGGTCCGCGCAAACGGTGACTTAGCCCGCATCACCGCGTACACGTCGTACAGGAATTCGTTGTCGTTGAAATCCGAGTGCCGCAGATCCCAGTTCTCGGCGTGGCGCTCCGGTGTCTGGGTCACGGCGATCCCTCCGCCGCCTGCCGCGCTTCGCGCTCGTCATGAATTCGTACCAGTTCGCGGAACCCGATCCGGTTGTACTTCGGGACGGGCTGGATGCCCCATTCGTCCTGTGCGGTGTCCTTGCCTTCGGCACCCTCGGGCGGGCCGAGAGCCGGATAGGGCACCTGGCATTCCAGCGTGTCGTCGGAGTAGCGCACCTTGAGCAGCTCGCTGCAGATCTCGGTGAGGCTCAACGTCGGGTAGCCGTAGTAGACCGCCATGAACGGCAGTGTGAACGCGCCCTCGATGACCAATGCGACCAGGCACACCAAAACGGCGCGCTTGATCCACTTGTGCATCCGCGCGTAGTACGGGGTGGTACCCGGCGGTAGGTCCTGGCTCTTCTCTTCGGTGTTGTCCACAGAAGTCGTCACAGTTGAACTCCTTAGTCCGAGAAGATCTCGCGGTTGACCGTGTGCAGGTAGGGGATGGCGAGAAACGGTGTGATGTAGAAGATGTCGTAGAGCCACCAGCCGATGACCGGGAACACGACGCCCGCGTACCGCACGTCGGCGTACATGGTCATGTTGAACACGTACAGGCACCAGATGAGTACGCCCATCCAGCAGGTGATGATCATCCACTGATGGCCCCACCGCTTCATCTGAAGGAACCCGATCGCCGCGGCGCAGCGCATCGCGAAGACGGTGAGGATCATGCCGAACACCATCGACTTCTCGCCGGGTGCAGCGGCGCCGCCGATCCACGCCTCGTTGTAGTGCCAGAAGTAGCCGGCATCGAACATCGCGCCCCAACCGACCATCAGCACGCGGTTGATCAGGGTGTGGTTGGCGACCAGGTCGAGCGCCCAGCCGAGGCTGTTGAGCATCCCGTCGATCAGCACCAGATAGCCGATGAGCGTGACGATCATCGGACGGACCGACAGGCCCGCCCGTAATGCCTGCCGCTGCAACCACACTCCGCGCATGAAGATGGGCAGGCCGATCAGGCCGGGCGCCCACATCCCCATCAGTGCGGCGCCGGCGATCATCCACTTGTCGGCGCGGCGCTGGGCCTGCCGGGACTCGTCGTGGTGCTCGTCCAGATTGACCGAACCGGACGGAACGCTGGCCTTGATGGCCGCCGACTTCTGCTTCAGTAGCGGGATGTTCACAGCTCCCACCACCCCCGGGCGAACGACATGTAGAGCTGGATCAGAAACATCACCAGCAGATATCCGTAGACGACGACCTGCAGGATGATGAGAGCCTTCTTGCGGTTGCGTTCCTTCTGGTCGACCATGTCGTCGATTCCTTTCTAACGGTTGGGGGTCGGGCTGTCGGCGGCGGCGAGGCTGGCCGCAGCCACTTCCCGCAGGCCTTCGGAGACGCCGCCGTCACTGGACAGCGGGGCGAGCACACACGCCTCGGCCGCTTCCAGCTCGGAGGCGCCGGCGGCGATCAGATGTGCGGCGGTGACGAGCACGCGGGTCGACGGCGGTTCGAAGTGAAACGCTTCGTCGGCCGTGCGGATCGCGTTGGCGCACCGGACCAGCCGCTGAGCGGTCGCAAGACCGATGCCTGCCTCGGCGACGATCACCTCGGCTTCCCGCTCGGGAGGCAGGTAACCCATCGGCAGCGTGACGAACCGTTGCCGGAACGACGGTTTGAGTTCCTTGAGGGAGCTGCGGTAGGCCGGGTTGTAGGAGCAGACCAGCATGAACTCATCCGGCGCCTGCACCACTTCGCCCGCCCGGTCGAGGTAGAGGGTGCGCCGGTGATCGGTCAGCGAATGCAGCACGGCCAATGAGTCGTGCCGCGCTTCGACGACCTCGTCGAGATAGCAGATGGCCCCGGCCTTGACCGCCCGGGTCAGCGGCCCGTCGGTCCACACCACGTCCCCGCCGGTGACGGTGAACCGGCCGACCAGGTCCGAGCTCGTCAGATCGTCGTGGCAGCTGATGGTTACCACGGGACGGCCCAGCAGCAGACCCAGGTGCTCGACCAGGCGGGTCTTTCCGCATCCGGTGGGCCCGGTCAGCATCACCGGCAGCCGCTGCCGGTAGGCCTGCTCGAAGAGCTGCACCTCATTGCCGTTGGTGAGATACGTCTGGTCGGTCATGCGGATACCAGCTCCCTGTGAACGTTGGCGAGGACGCGAGGAAGGTCCTCGACCCGGCGGATTCGTTGAGAACGCTTGGGGCCGAACACTTCCGGCAGTGGGTCAACCCGGACCGGGCCGATGCCGACGTAGTACATCGAGACGCCGGCATCGCGCGCCTCCTCGACGGCGTGGGCGGCGTCGGCCCAGGCATAGCGCCCCTCGTAGCCCTCGTCCGAGATCAGCCCGTCGCCGATCACGATGACCAGGCGCCGTTCCGACGGCTGGGCGAGCAGCCTGCTCGTGAGGTGGCGCAGGGGAGCACCGAGGCGGGTGTACCCGCTGGTGCCCAGTCCGAGGCTTCCCGGCGGGACGAATCTTCGGTCGGCGAAGTCCTTGAGACAGGTCACCTCGACGCGGTGCCGGGTGTTGCCGGTGAAGACGAAGATGCCGTGGCGTTCCTGTGCGGTCGTCATCGCCCGCGACAGTGCGTCGGCACAGGCGAGCTCCAGCTTGAACACGGTGCCGCCGTGCACGCCGAGAGAGGAACTGCCGTCCAGCAGTAGAGCTGTGGTGACGTCGCGGCTGGCGGGCAGCAATTCGCGGAAGATCCGTGGCTCCACCGCTTCTCCGGTGGTCACGTCGATGTAGTGGCCCACGTACTGGTCGACGTCGAGGTCGGAGCCATCCTCGAGGCGGTTCTTCATCGCGCGGTGCGTGTTCTTCTCGAACCACTTACGGACGTCGACCGCGATGGCTCCCGGTTCCCCGGCACGGCCTTGGTGGGTGCGCTCGAGGACGGCGACGTGGTCAGGCAGGAAGCTCTCAGTCCATGCGTTCCATTCCGGATACGGGATGCCCGGGCGGTGCTCCGGGGTGACGTCGAGGTCGTTGTCCTGCGGCCGGCTCGGCGGAGGCAGATTGGGGTTACGGACGCCGCCGTCGCCCCCAGCGGTCACGGAGTGCGGTTGCGGTACCCGCTTCTGGTTGGTGGTCCACGGCAGCCGCCCGAACGAGCGCCGCAGCTTGTCGGACAGTCCCTGCGGCAGCGTGTACGCCCGCGGCAGATGTCCGACCAGCGGGTCCACAGTGAGGGGTTGGTGGGTACGGGACAATGCGACCGCGCGGTTGAGCATCTCCCCGCCGTCCATGTCAGAGTCGAGGGCGGCAAGGTCGGGGAGGACGCGCCGAAACTCGGCGAGCAGTCCCGGCCAGTTCGCGGCGATCCAACCCAGCGCCACTTCGGCTTCCACGAGATGCAGCGCGGCCAGCTCACGCGCGGACAGTTCATGAAGCCTGTAGTCGATGATCCGGTCCTTGGACGGTGAACATTGCAGAGCGATGCCGCATGTCACGGTGCGGCGGGTCCAGTCCCGCTGCCACACCGGATACGGCACGTGCACGACATCGAGCATCGAGCTCAGTCCGAAGCCACGGTGGGCTCCGCTGACGAGGTGGGCGCCGGTCCGACGCTGCCCGCTCAACGCGACCGCGGTGAGCGCGCAACTGCGCTCGACCGCCATGGCGTGTGCATCGGAGAGTTCGGTCATCAACTCAGAAGGTGCCGATGTTGGAGAACATCCAGTACCAGAACCAGATGATCAGCCCGGTGCCGCCCCAGGCTGCGACGTATCGCAGGATTTCCCAGATCCAGCCTGTCATGTGAGTTCTCCTAGCAGTAAGGGCTTTTCGATGGTCATCGGGTCTCCAGTCCTCGTAGTGCAGTGGTGATCAGATTGGCCAGCATCGCGTCGCGGATGTCGCTGCGGGTAACGCTGGTCAGCACTCCGTAGATGCCGAGTAGGAAGAACGCGGCACTGTAGAACGCGTCCACTTCGGGATGGACTTCTCCGTCGCCCCGGGCCCGCTCGATCTCGCCGACCAAGGAGACGATGACGGGATGGTCCGACCATTCGTCGTTGCTCGGCCGCGTCGGCGAGAAGTGCAGCGCCAGTAGTTCTTTGAACAGCAGCGGGCCGAAGCGTTGCTCCAGTGCGGAGATCAGCTGGACCACTTTCGTCAGTGCCGCGGCCAGGTCATGTGCCTGGTTCAGGTAGCGAGTGAGTTCCGCTGCCATGCGCGATTCTTCGCGCCGTTCCAACTCGAGCAGCACGTGCTCTTTGCTCGGGAAGTGGAAGAAGAAGGTGCCGTGGGCGACACCCGCCGCCGAGACGATGGCGCCGACGTCGGCGCCCGCCATGCCCGACGCTTGGAACTCGGCGATCGCGGCGCCGAGTATCCGTTCCCGCGTCTGTAATCGGCGCAATTCGCGCGCTGACTGCCGGACCTGTGGCGTCATCAGTCAGTCCGAGAAGATCTCGCGGTTGACCGAATGCAGATACGGGATCGCCAAGAACGGTGTGATGTAGAAGATGTCGTAGAGCCACCAGCCGACGACGGGAAGGACGACACCGGCGAACCGCACGTCGGCGTACATCGTCATGTTGAACACGTAGAGACACCAGATCACAATGCCCATCCAGCAGGTGATGATCATCCACTGGTGCCCCCAGCGTTTCATCTGTAGAAATCCGATGGCCGCGGCGATGCGCATGGTGAAGACGGTGAGGATCATGCCCACTTCCATCGCCTTCTCACCCGGGCCTGCGGCCCCGCCGAGCCAGAGTTCGTTGTAGTGCCAGAAGTAGCCGGCGTCGAACATCGCGCCCCAGCCGTTCAACAGGATTCGGGCAAGGATCGTGTGGTTGGCGACCAGGTCGAGCGCCCAGCCGACGGTGTTGATCGCGGCATCGATGATGACCAGGTAGCCGATGAGAGTGACCAGCATGGGGCGCACCGACAATCCGTTGCGCTGCGCCTTGCGCAGTAGCCACACCCCACGCAAAAACAAGGGGAGGCCGAAGATGCCCAGTGCCGCGGTGCCGATCAGCAGGCTGCCGGAAATGAGCCACTTGTCGGCCTGGCGCTGCGCGCGCTGGGATTCCGCCATGTGCTCGTCGAGCCCGCTCGCCGATGCCCGCCGCGGGGGATCGCTACTGCGACGACGGCCCAGGTTCAGCGTCGGCAGGTTCATGCTTGCTGACTATAGTCAGCGTCAAGATTGAGTCAATAGGCATCTTACTGGCGGCCGAGCAGACACAAAATCGCGTAATTATGGCGGATAACATGCGAGTTTGTGTCTGCTCGCGGAACTGCTGCACGCTTCTTTGTTGACTTGGGTCAGACAGTGCCGTTAGATGGGCTCACCTCGACGAGGAGGAACCCATGATCGTTCGCGACAGACGGTTTACAGGGAAGCCTTGACTTGTTACCCGGGTCGCTGGAGAAGATGAAAGAGGCGACGCCCTTGCATCGCCTGGGCGACGTCGAGGACCTCGGGAGGTTGTGCGTGTATCTGTCCACGCGCGACTGCTATGCCACCAACGCAATCTTCCACGTGGACGGCGGCATCGACTCGAACAATTCGCCGCTGCCCATCCCCGACTATTGAGTAAAGCGGTGTCGAGTGCGCAGAGTGGTTCAGTTCTCCACGGGCAATGTCGGGAGACACTCACTACGGGCGGTGATCGGACGTCCGGATCTGGAACTGGTCGGCGTGCACGCCGCCGGCCCGGCCAAGATCGGCCGCGACGCCGCGGAGCTGTGCGGAATGACGGAGCCCACGGGTGTGGTCGCGACTGACGACCTCGACGCGCTGATCGCGCTGTCACCGGACTGCGTGGTCTACACCGCACTGGGGGAGACGCGCCCGATGGAGGCGATCGAGCAGATGTCGCGCTTCCTCGCCGCCGGGATCAATGTGGTCGGCACCTCGATGGTGTGGTTGGTGACGCCGCATCAGGCCGATCCCTGGCTACGGGATCCGCTGGAGCAGGCCTGCGCGGCCGGCAACTCGTCGCTGTATGTCAACGGCATCGACCCCGGCTACTCCGGAGACACCGCGGTGCATGCCGCGCTGAGCCTGGTCACCCGCGCCGAATCGGTGACGGTGCAGGAGATCTTCGACTACGGCAACTACGACGACTACGAATACACCGGCACCGCCATGGGTTTCGGCACCACGCCCGATGACGAGCTGCCGATGGCGTTCCAGCCCGGGGTCATCACCTCGATGTTCGGCGGGCTGGTGCGCAGCCTCGCCGGCCACCTCGGCGTCGAATTGGACGAGGTGCGTCAGCGGTACGAGCCCTGGTACACCCCGGAGCGGATCGAGTGCACGATGATGACGGTCGAGCCGGGGCAGCTCGCGGGCGTACGGTTCGCCGCCGAAGGGGTTCGGGTCGGCGTGCCGCTGATCACCGTCGAGCACACCACCCGGTTGACACCGGCGGCCGCACCCGACTGGGAATATCCGCCGGAGGGGCTGAGCGGGGTGCACAAGGTCATCGTCGAGGGCGAGCCACGCGTCGAGGTGAGCACCCACCTGTCCCACCCGGTGCTCGACGTCACCGATGCCGGCTGCGTGTCGACGGCGGCCCGGGCGGTCAACGCGATCGACTGGGTGTGCCGCGCTCCGGCCGGCCTCGTCGCGGTCGAGGACATCCCGCCCACGGAGATGATCCGTGGCCTGATGTGGTGACCGCGGACCGTCGGGAGAATTTCTGCATGTAAGGACTCCGGCCGGACTTTAGGCTGGTTGGATGGTGGGCGGGTACGACGTCTGGCGTCTCTCGGAGACGTGGCGGATCCGCTTTGCCTATTTCGAGACCTACGGTCCGGTGGGATCCAGCCCCGAGGGTAAGCAGGCCTACCGCGCGCTGAGCCTGTGGGACAAGGCCCGCATCGCGACCAATCCGTTCGCGTTGCTGTTCGGACCGATCTACTTCTTCGTCAAAGGCATGTGGCGCAAGGGGTTGACGCTGTTGCTGCTGGCGGTGGCGCCGGCGGCGGTGATCGTCGTCGTCAGGCCGGGGGGCGTGGTCGAGTGGGTGCTCGCGCTGATCGTGCCGGTGCTGGCGATGATCGCCGCCAATTACGCCTATTTCCTCCATGTGGTCGAGCACAGCCGGTCGTGGAATCCGTGGGAGGGCAGTGTCGGACGCCGCTGAGGCGCCGCGTCACAGCCGGTGTCGGCGCCGGATACCGTCGAAGCGTTCGTGCAGCTGACGGGCCCGCTGGGACGGGGTGGTCCTGGCGGTGTCCGCGGGAAGCGCGCCGGCCAGCTCCGATCGTCCGACCAGCCGGGTTTCCAGCACCGCCGGTGCCCCGGCCAGCATGTGCCGGTAGGTAAGGTTCCCCCGCTCGAATCCCTGTGTGTCCAGCCAGTTGTGGACACCGGGATCGTCATGGGCCATCACGATGCGGAACCGGCCGTCGCCGTCCACCGCGGCACGGCTCGGGGTGTAGCTCACGGGGCGGTACAGGTAGTCCATGCTGGTGAAGAACACGCCCATGTTGGTCAGATTCCACAGGCCCTCGTGCGCGTCGAACTCGATGATCAACGCGTCGTCGGCGCCGAGCTCCCAGTACATGTTCGCCGCCGCGCGGCCGCGTCGGGCGTCGCCCTCGGAGGTCTGCAGGCCGGGAAACCGGTTCGGCCGGTCGGCGTCCACCCCGCCGTGGGTGAACGGGAACTCCGGCCAGTCGGACATCACCCCGCTGAGGAAGTCAGCCGCCCATTCGATCGCGGGTACCAGCTCGGCGACCGTCGGCACCGGCCGCGGGGACCGCATGCCGACCCGTTCGATGTGCAGTTCGGCCGGGCGTTCGTCCCACCCGTCGAAACCTTGACGGATGAACAGCTTCCGGGAGTCGCCGGTGGTGGGCAGCCAGTTCGGGCCCCGGCGCGGTCCGCCCACGTAGAGCACGAAATCACCGTCGGGCGTGGTGGTCAGCTGATCACCGGACAGGTTCGTCTCGGGAACGTCTCCGAACGGTTCGTGCAGTACGCCGGGTCCGGCCGGGCGAGCTCCCTGGACGGTGATGTTGAAAAACGGTGCCGTGCCGCGGTTCCCGCTGAGCCGGTAGACGTGGGAGCCGCCGATCCACGCCTGGTGATAGGCGAAGTCAGCGCAGTCACCGCCGAGCTTGCGCAGCGGAGTGCTGAACGCGTGCACGACCGGGTACCGCGGATCGGCGGTCTCCAGCGCTAGGTCAAAAGCCTGACCCAGGTTCTGGGTCAACGCGCGCATCGCGTCGGCGCGCTGGACGCTGGTTGCGGCGTTGTAATCCTTGAACACCTGATCGCCGGCGCTGCGCAGCCGGTCGCAGAACGATGTCCACGCCGCGCGCAGCGCCGCGTCGTCGGGTCCGTCACCGAACGCCATCAGGCCCCGGCCCGGGTGAGCATGTCCGAAACCACCGTGCAGGCCCGGCGGGCGGCGGCCTCGCGGCCTTCCCGGTCGATGCGCGGACCGATCAGCTCGAGGTCGAAACCGTGGGAGTAGCCGGCGCCGATCACCTGAGAGATCAGTGGTTGGAGGGGGATCGCGCCGTCGCCCGGTACCGCGCGCGCGGGCAGCGCCCGATCGCCCAGCACGTAGTCGCTCAGCTGTATCAGGCACACGCGGGGTAGGGCGCGCTGCACGAGGGTGGGCAGATCGGCTTCGGCCCAGCAGTGGAAGACGTCGAGGCAGATACCGAGGTCGCCCATCTGGGCGAGCGTGCTGGTGTCGCGCAACGAGTGGGCGATGTGGATGTCGGCGTACAGGCTCGACGCGTTCTCGATCGCCACCTTGACGCCCGCCTCGCGGGCCCGCGCCCGGGACGGGGCCACGGCCGCGCAGAACGCTTCGGCGGCATCGCGCCAGTTCAACGGTCCACGGCCGCCGGTGAGGAGGTAGATCATGCGGGCGTCGACTGCGGCCGCAGCGTCCACGACACGGTCGAGCGCGTCACGGGCGCCGCGGACGTCGGCCGGTGCGACCGGGATCCGGCCTTCGCCGAACAGGTGATAGACGGCATGGGTGCGGTAACCGTGCCTGGCCGTAAGGGTGGGCAGCTCCGGGTCCAGCAGTTGAGTGTCGGTGAGGCTCAACGTTTTCAGGTCCAGACGCTGCCAGCACTCATGAAGTTCGGACAGCGGTGCGCCGTGGAATGTGACGCTGTGAACCGAGACGCGTTCGTGCACGGTCGAATCCTCAGTCCCGTCGTTCGATCTCGGCGCCGAACCGCTCCCGGTACGGCCGGAACTCCTCGTGCAGCGCCTCGAGGTCCTCGTCGATGTCGGTCAACACCGAGGTGGAGTAGCGGAACTTGCCGTGGCGGTCGCCCGGGTTGTGGGCCAGATAGTCGCGCATCGCGGTCTCGGCGTCGGCGGTCAGCTCGCGACCGCAGAACGCGTAATAGCGGGCGACGGTGCCGACCTGGTCGGCGACGAAGTCGGTGTAACGCACGTGCTGGATGCGAGGGTCGTCGACGAGCGGATGGCTCATGGTATTGGCGATGCTGGCCCGGGTGAGCTCCAGATGCAATGCGGCCGCCGCCTTCAGGTCGACCGGTCCGACGATGCCTTCGAGGATGTCGGCCATCATCATCGTGCGCGACGCCGCGACCTGGACGGGGTCACGGTGTAGCCACAGCAGCGACGCGTCAGGGTAGGCGGCGAAGAACTCGGTGAGTCGGAACCCATGAAAACCCTTGCACACCCAGTATTTCGGTGGCCGGAGGTACTGGCACTGCTGCAGCATCGCTTTGTGGATGCGGTACTGCGCCGCCGCGTCGGTGGGCAGTCCGCCGACCACCGTCTGCATCGGCACCCGCCACCACGCGGTCGGCGTCATCACCCGGAAGTCGAATGCCCAGGTGCGTTCGTCCTCGGGCAGTCCCGCGCCGAGCATGTCGTTGTACGGATGGCTGTGCAGCCACTTCGGCATCGTGGCGTTGATCTCGCGCCAGTCGGCGTCGGCGCGGGCAGGCCGCGGATCGTCGGCTACGGCGAGTCCCGGTGGCGGTGAGGGATACATCACCTCCCAGAACCGCAGGGCGCGGGCGTGCGGGTCGACTGAGAGCAGCGCGTGCATCAGCGTGGTGCCCGAACGCGGTTCGCCGGTCACGAACATCGGCCGGTCGATGATCTCCGCGTCGATCGGGTATTGCGTCCGGTCGGCGAAGAACTCCAGCCGGGTGGTCAGCAGCCAGTGGCACACCTCGGCAGCCCGGGCGGTCCCGTCGGCGTCCATGCCGACCCCGTTGAGCAGGTCGACGGCTGCTGCGAACCTTTGCGGCAGCGTCGGATCGCCGTAGTCGTGCAGACCGGTGGCGGTCTCGGCCTGCCGCAGCAGCCGGGCCGCGTCGAGTGTGGCGATCACGCTGTCACTCCGCAGAGTCGCAGCAGTTCGTCCTCGGCGGCCCTGACCCTGTCGGCAGATGTTGCGGCATAACGTAATCCGCCCATCGCGCCGTAGTCCATGATCTTGGGCACACGCAGTCCGGCGTCGACGAACTCCTTCACTCGCCGGGCGACCTGCTGCGGGGTGCCATGCGGGACCACGGCCAGAATCGCCTCGGGTTCCACCCGGCCGAGGAAGTCGACGATGCGTTCGCGGGTCATGGTGGCGGGATCGATGTCGTGAAAGCCGTGCCAGTCGTCACCCATCGGATGCGCATACCCGAACGCGCGCAGGGTCTGGGCCGGCACCTGCAGCAGAAATGCTCTCACCAGCGGCGCTTCCAGAATCTCGGCCAGCATGGCGTCGTCATCGGCGATCAGGCACACCTGGATGTAGCACGGGGTGACGGCCATCGGGTCGCGCCCGGCCCGCTCGGCTGCGCTGCGCACCTCGGCCAGCATGCCCGCGTAGTGATCGGGGGTCCAAGCGCCGGCGGGCCACCAGCCGTCGGCGTACCGGCCGACGATGTCGAGCATCCGGGGACCGCTTGCGCCGATCCAGATCTGGGGGAAGCGCCCGTCGTACGTTTCGGTGTCCAACCGCGCACCGCGCAAGCGAAAGTACCGTCCGGTGAAATCGACGGGCCGTCGGACTCCCACAGCAATCGGATGACGTGCAGCGCCTCTTCGAACCGGCTCACCGGCCGGGCGAAATCGAACCCGTACGGCACGATGTTCTCGGCCTCGCCGCTGCCCAGGCCGAGGATGAACCGTCCGCCGGAGAGGTGGTCGATGGTCAGCGCCGACTGGGCGAGCGAGGCCGGGTGGCGGCGGACGGTGTCGACGACCGAGGTGGCCAGCGGGGTGCGCTCGGTCAGCACCGCGGCAGCCGCCGCGACCGCCATCCCGTCGAGGTGACGGTGCGGGGAGGGCGATGTGGTCGCGAGATCGGTGAACTCGGGTGTCCAGATGGAATCGGGCCAGAAGCTGACCATGTGGTCGGGCAGCCAGATCGAGTGGTAGCGGCCGCTGTCGAGCCGGTCCAGCACCGACATGTCCAGAGGCAGCGTGGTGCGCAGGAACGCCGCCGGCTGCACCGTTGCACTGCTGGGCACTCGCTCAGCATAGGGTGCGGGGGTGCGGTGGGGCGGTGATTGCGCGATTTGACCCGTCAGCGCGCCGCGCGTGCGATAGCGGCGACCAGATCTTCCCGCGCCTGTGGCCGCCCGAAGTAATAGCCCTGCGCCAACGGGCATCCCATGGTCCGAAGCAGGTCGGCCTGATGCCGGGTCTCCACGCCCTCGGCGACGATCGGCAGATCGAGCGCATAGGCGAGGCTGGCGACAGCCTGGAGCAGCGGCGGCGGAGAGGGTGCCGACGTGATCGACGCGATGAAGGACGCGTCGAGCTTGAGCAGGTCGGTGGGCAGTTTCTGCAGCCTGCTCAGCGACGAGTAGCCGGTGCCGAAATCGTCGATGGCGATCCGGATCCCGTGCCGCCTGAGCTCACGCAGCGCGTTGATCGACGACGGCCGGTCGACATCGAGCACACTCTCGGTGACCTCCAGCACCAGCTGCTCGGCGGGCCAGCCCGTCTCGGCGAGCGTCTCGGCGACCCGTGCCACGTACCCCGGCTCGACCAGCTCGAGGCCGGATACGTTCACGCTCAGCGCCAGTCGCAGACCGGACCGCTGCTGCATCCAGCGTGCGTCCAGACACGCGCGGCGAAGCACATACAGGTCGAGGACGCCGATTAGGCCGTTGTCCTCGGCCACCCGGACGACCTCGCCGGCGTGCAGTTCGGATCCGAGCGCCGGCGACCACCGCAACAACGCCTCGACACCCACGACGGTGTCGTCGTCGATCAGCCGGACGACGGGTTGGTAGTGGACGTCGATGGTCTGTGCGGCCAGTGCGTCGTTGAGTTGCAGGGCGAGCGGGGGCAGCCTCGCGGATTCGAGCATCGTGCGGTTACGCCCGATCGAACGCGCCCGGCGCAGCGCCGCGTCGGCACGTTCGATGACCGGGGAGGCTGATTCCCCGTGCTCCCAAGCGCTGACGCCCGCCGAGAATTCGCGCGAGCATCCAGTGCGCAGCAGCTCGGTCAGCTCGAACGCGTCCTGCTCGGTCATGGCCGGAAGCAGCAACGCGAACTCGTTGTCCCCGCGCCGGGCGAAGATCTGGCCGCGGCCCAGCATGCCGCGCCACGAGTCGATGAGCTGGTGGATCAGCGCGTCACCGGCGCGGTCGCCGAACTCTTCGTGCAGCGCGGTGTGCGCGTCGACGGACATCAGGACGATCGCAGGTCCGTGCCCGGTGACGAGGGCGCGGTTGATCTCGGCGTTCACAGCCCGGTCGAACCCGCGGCGATTGGGCAGACCGGTGACCTCGTCCAGTTCGGCCTTCGACACGATGCGCCCGAGGATCGCGATCAGGGTTCCGATCGCAGCGGCGGTGACGGAGGTGACCACCCCCGTCCACCAGGGCACCGTCGGAGCGATGGCCAGTGCGGTCAGACAGCAGGCGATCGCCACCGCGAGGTACACCACGGCGGTGGGCCAGGCGACGAAGAAGGCCGCACAGGCGACGAACACGTACAGGGTTGCGAACGACACCGCGACGGGGCCCGTCGAGCCGGTGACGGACACGGTGATCAGTGCGATCGCGGTCAGCACGAGCAGATGGAACTGTCGCACGCTCAGGCGCCGCCCGATCAGCAGGACGCAGATCCCGACGAACACAGCGACGGCGGCGTTGCGAAACTGCACCTCGGTGCTGCGGAAGTGGTCCGGCGCCACGGTCGTGACGAGCGCGACGAGCAGGCCGCCCACCAGGAAGCACGCGCCCGCCGTGCGGGCCATCAGAGTTGGTGTCGCGACGCCCGGCCACATTCGCGCGCGACTTACGGCGGCCCGACCGGCCCGCACCCACCCCACGCCGACATCCTAGCCCGGCAAACCCCTTCTCCCCGGGCTTCCGGCGCGAACCCGGATTGACGCAAACGTCAATCCGCAGGCGTGGCGACGTGGTGGACGTCAGTGACCGGCAGTTGAAGCACCTGGCCGGCGACGATCACGTTCGGGTTGGTGATCACGGCGCCGTTCATGCTGAAGATGTCTGGCCACCGTTCCGCGTCGCCGAGATGCGTCTTGGCGAGTCCGGACAGCGTGTCGCCGGGTTTGACGATGATGAAGCGCAGCTGGGGAACGGGAGGCGGCCCGCTCGGAAGGATCAGGCGCATCCCCGGGAAGATCTGATCGAACCTGCGGACGACGGTGCGGTTGGCGGCGAAGATCTCCGGCCAGCGGGCGCCGTCGCCCAGGTGCTGCTCGGCGATGTCGAACAAGGTGTCCCCGGGCGCGACGACATAGATGTGCGCCGGTGGCGGGGTGTCCAGCACACCGGCGAAGCGCAGCAGATCGGCGAGCTCGAACCTGGCGGGCTGAGCCGACGGCAGCGAGGCCTGCCATCCGGGAACGCGCAGGATCGAGTCCTCGCTGCGGCGCACCAGGCCGATGATGACCTCGGCGACGATCGTGCTGCCGACGGGCCCGAGGCGTTCGCCTCCGGCACAGATCTGTGCCTCGGCCAGCACGTAGTACCACAGCGGTGTGCGCTCCAGGAAGCCGCCGGCAGTGAGCACATCGCGCTGTGCCCGGCCGGCGGCGTGGTCGCGGAGTTCGGCCGGCGTGAGCTTGCGCACCCCGAGCAGCTCCGCCACCGCCTGCCCGGTGGGCATGCGCATCCGGTAGCCGCGGAGCAGATTGCGCACCGACAGCATGGCGGCCAGATCGACCTCGGGCGCACCGTCAACCTGCCGCAGCCGGAACAGCGCGCGGTTGAGCGCCGACAAACGGGTGTCGAACAGGCGGGCCTTACCGCCCGTGCCCGGGTCACCGATGATGTTCTGCCACTCGATGATCCAGTGCTCCGGCAGCGTGTCGAAATCCCCGAGTTGGCCGGACAGCGCGGTGAATGTGAACAGCAGATCCAGGCCGGCCGGTATCCGGCCCTCACCCGGGGTGAGGTTGAAATTCAGATTGAAATCGTAGTCGGCGCGAACCATGGTGTGGCCGAATCGGTATGCCGCAACGCTGAATTCGAGGGGCAGGAAGAACGGTTCGGACAGCGCGTCATACCAGCGGTTGCCATTGGTGACGATGTCGTCGACGACCGCGGTATCGGCGATCCTGGGAAGGAAGTCGTGGACGACGATGTGCTGGTAGTGCTGGCGCAGGATCCGCCGGGCCTGGTGAAAGTCGTGCCCTTCGTGGACGAGCCGGTTGTGCGCCTTGAGGAACGCGACCTGCAACTGCGAGATGATCGTGTTCTCGTCGTTGCGGGGGTCTCCGATGAGCGCGGCGCGGTCGTGCTCGGCGTCGGCGCTGCGTCCCTCCCGCGGCACGTCGTTGTCGTCACTCTTGCCGGGTGGACGGCGGAACGGGATGCGCGTGTCGTCCTGGACCTCACTGACCCGGCCGAGCAGAAGTCTGTCGGGGTCGGTCGGGTGGTGGGGAATCGGTTGTGTGCCGGTCCCGTAGACGCTGTCGAGATCCAGTGTCGCGGTGCGTCGGTTCCTGATCAGCGTGCGCGCCTGCGCCGCGGTGAGCGGCCGCATATCGTCGTCGAGGATGTCGCCGAAGCGGTCGTCGCCGGCCGCCGCGCCGTCGGCGACCTCCAAGGTGATGTCGTGGTCGACGAACTGCCCGAAGTAGGTGTACGCGGCGGGAATCGAGGAGTTGGCCACGTCGTTGCCGCTGTCGTCGACCATCGTCTTACCCAGGCTCCGCAGGTCCGCGATGATCGTGGCGGTGTCCGGGAGCAGCGCGCTCGGATCCGACTGCAGGTCCGAGAACAGATAGTCGAAATTGCCGAGGTCCGGTTCGGCGCCGGGCAGCAGGGAGTGGGCGGCGTCGGCCTGGTCGGTGTCGGTGTCGGCGTCGGTGACGACCTTGCCGTGCGACATTCTGGGCATTGTGCGGACTCCTCCAGGTGGGCGATACGTCGAGCCCCACATTCACGCCCCCGGCCGGTGGCGGCGAGCGTAGTCCGCTACGCGATCTCGGCGTGACGCCCCGCGTTAGCTCACGTAGCCGGCGCGGGCTCAGCCCAGGCGGGCCCGCAGCTCGCGCTTGAGCACCTTGCCGTAACTGTTCTTCGGCAGCTCGTCGACGAATTCGTAGCGCTTCGGCCGTTTGAACCGCGCGATGCGCTCGAGCAGGTGGCCATCCAATTCGGCCGCCGAGACGTCGCCGACGACGAATGCGACCACCACCTCGCCCCACTCCTCGTCCGGGGCGCCCACCACGCCGGCCTCGACGACGGCGGGGTGTTTCAGCAAGACCTCTTCGACCTCGCGCGGATAGATGTTGCTGCCACCGCTGATCACGACGTCCTTGGACCGGTCCCGCAACGTGAGGAAACCGTGCTCGTCGAACGAACCCATGTCCCCGGTGCGCAGCCAACCGTCCTGAAGAGTCGACGCGGTGGCCTCGGGGTTCCTCCAGTAGCCCGACATCACCACGTCTCCGCGGCACACGATCTCACCGATCTCACCGGCGTCGGCGCGCTCGCCGTCCGGTCCCAGCACCGCGACGTCGACCCCTGAGCGCGCGTACCCGACCGAGCCGAGCACGGCGTCGGGGGCCCATCCGTCACCGGCGAGGTGGTCGCGCCGGCGCAGTCCGGTGATCGTCATCGGCGCCTCGCCCTGTCCGTACAGCTGCACGAAGACGGGGCCGAACGCCGCCATCGCCTTCTTCAGGCTGTCGACGTACATGGGCCCGCCGCCGTAGACGAGGGTTTTCAGGTTCGCCGGGCGCGCACGGCCGGTCTGCACCAGCCGGGCCACCATGGTCGGCGCCAGGAACGCGCTGGCGCCTGGATGCTGCTCGCACAGGTCGAGGAATTCGTCGGGGTCGAACGCACCCGAGGCGGGCACCACCTGGCGTGCCCCCCGAGAAACGTACGGCGGCACATACAGACCCGAACCGTGCGACATCGGGGCGCCGTGGATCAGGCTGCAGTTCTGGTCGGGGGAGTCGAAGTCCGCCAGATGTGACACGGTCATCGCCATCAGATTCCGGTGCGACAGCATTGCGCCCTTGGAGCGCCCCGTGGTGCCGCTGGTGTAGAACAACCACGCCAAATGGGCCGGATCGGTGTGCCGAGGCGGTGCCAGCGTCTCACCGATGCAACGGCTCTCGTATTCGGGCGAGTCGATCGTCTCCAACCGGGTAGATGTCACCGGTGCGAGTTGGGCGCCGATCTTGGCCGACACGAAGGCCAGGGTCGCCCCGGAGTCGGTGAGAATCTGCTCCATCTCGCGGGGGTGGAGCTTGTAGTTGAGCGGTACGAGCACGCATTCTGCCGCCCAGATCGCGAACATCAACTCGATCATGCGCGGGTGGTTCTCGCCGGCCACCGCGACGCGGGCGCCGGGACCGAGAGCCCGCAACGAGTTGGCGAGCCGTAAGGCTCTGTCCCGCAGCGACGCCCAGGTTTCGATTTGGCGCTCACCGTGGTACACCGCGCCGCGGTCGCCGTGACGTGCCGCGGTCTGGTCGAGCAGGGCGAACAGGTTCATGACGGAGAACCGTCCGGAACCCACCGGGCGTTGAGTGCGAAGTCGGACAGGTACTTGGTCGAACTCCAGCCGCCGTCGACCACGATCGTCTGCCCGTTGATGAAGCTGCCGCCCTCCGAGCACAGGAACGCCACGGTGGCGGCGACGTCCTCGACCCGGCCGAGGCGCTGATGAGGGGTCATCTCGGTGTTGATCTTGCGGAAGCGCTCGTCCTCCAGCCTGGTCGCCACCATCGGCGTCAACGTGACGCCGGGCGCAACGGCGTTGCACCGGATTCCCTGTGCGCCGTACTGGCAGGCGATATGAGTGGTCAGTGCCGTCAAACCGCCCTTGGCGGCCGAGTACGCACCGCCGCGCAGGCCGCCCACCACGGCGAACGTCGACGTCACGTTGATGATCGCCGAGCCAGGTTGCATGTGCCCGATCACGTCGCGGGCCAGCCGGAACGGGGCCCGCAGCATGATGCCGAGAAACCGGTCCAAGGTTTCGTCGTCGGTCTCGTGCAGCGGCTTCGGACTGCCGATCCCAGCGTTGTTGACCAGGAAATCGATTCGGCCCCAACGCTCCAGCGCCGCGGACACGATACGCTGCGGCGCGTCGTCCTCGGTCAGGTCGACCGCCAGCGTCGCGATCCGGCCCGGTTCCGGGGCGGCCTTCTCCAGCTCGGCGAGCCGTCCCCGGTCGCGTCCGGTGCCCAGCACCGCCATCCCGTGCTCGGCAAGGGTCGTCGCGCAACTGAACCCGATACCGCTGCTGGCGCCGGTGACGATCGCTACCTGCATGTCGATGACTCCTTCGCCAGGTCGGCTCTGATCATGTGCTTGAGCACCTTGCCCGCATCGTTCTTCGGTAGCGCGTCGACGAGCACCACCTCCTCGGGCACCTTGAACTTCGCGACACCCCGGGCGATGAGGAACTCGTACAAGTCTGTGACGTCCGGCCCCGTCGGCCCGGCGGCGACGATCACCGCACAGGCTCGCTCTCCGGTCCGCGCGTCGGGGACACCGACGACCGCGATCTCCGCGATGCGGGGATGGGTGACGAGGATGTCCTCGACCTCCTTGGGCGAGATGTTCTCGCCGTTGCGGATGATGATGTCCTTGGCCCTGCCGGTGACCACCAGATGACCGTCGTCGGTGAGGTGGCCCAGATCGCCGGTGCGGAAATAGCCGTCGTCGTCGAAGCAGTCGCGGGTGTCCTCGGCGTGCAGATATCCGGTCAGCATCTGCGGGCCGCGCGCCCGGATCTCACCGTCGACCAGCCTGATGCTGGCGATGCCCGGGCGGCCGTCGGTATCGGCGGCCCGGTCGAGGTCGTCGAGCGATCCCACCGTAGTCACCGGCACTTCGGTGGACCCGTACACCCGGCTCACCGCGGCGTCGGCGAAATAGGCGGCTGCGCGGCGGATCAGCGACGGCGGCACCGACGCCCCGCCGCAGATGAACACCTTCAGATCCGGAAGCCTGGTGTCGGCGCGCTCGGCGGCGGCCAACAAACCGTGCAGGAACGGCGTCGCGCCGGCCATGTGGGTGCACCGGTGTTCGAGCATGAGCGCCACCGCGGCATCGGGATCCCATCGTTGCATCA
Source organism: Mycobacterium sp. ZZG (assembly GCF_054786995.1). NCBI lineage: Bacteria > Bacillati > Actinomycetota > Actinomycetes > Mycobacteriales > Mycobacteriaceae > Mycobacterium > Mycobacterium sp. ZZG. Next base: position 114,882 of record NZ_JBTBFV010000006.1, on the reverse strand, counting down.
GCACCGCCTGCGTACCGAGCAGCAGAGGGCACTCGAACGCGTAGATCGAGCCGCCGATGTGGGCGATCGGCGACGGCACCAGGAACGTGTCGCCCGGTGCGATGCGCCAGTAGCTGCCCAGCTGTGAGATCAGTGCCGCGATCGACTCGTCGCTGTGCAGTACACCTTTCGGGCGGCCGGTGGTGCCGGAGGTGTACATGATCATCCGGGTGGCGGTCGGGTCCGGCTCCGGCAGTGCCGGCTGTCCTCCCATGGCCGGCTCGGTCGGCTCTGCCAACAGGTCGGTGATTGACAGCCCTCCCGCCTCCCCGCGGACGAGCACGACCTCCGGCGGTGACGGCAGGCCGGCGACCACACGATCGAGCATCGCGGCGTAGTCATGTCCCCCGAAGGACTGCGGGATGAAGATCGCGCGGCTGTCGGAGTCGGCGAGGATGAACGACAGCTCCCGGTCGCGCAGCGACGGCAGGATCGGATTGACGACCATGCCGGCCAGTGTGGCTCCGAGGTAGATGATCGCGGCCTCATGCCAGTTAGGCACCGAGAACGAGACCACGCTGCCCACCGGCATACGACGGTGCAGGGCGTGCGCCAATGCCGTTGCCTTCTCCGACAACTCGGCGCACGTCAGCGACGCCGTGCCGTCCCGCACCAAGATCCGGCCCGGGGTGTCGCAAGCGGCGGCGCGCAGCGCGTCGGCCAGGGTGCCACTCACCGTGCGTCCCGACTCAGGTCTGATCGTGCGTCCCGACTCAGGTCTGATTGTGCGTCCCGACTCAGGTCTGATTGTGCGTCCCGACTCAGGTCTGATCGTGCGTCCCGCACGCGGCGCATCGTCATCGCGTGCCGGAACCTCGACGACGGATGCGTGTTCACGGTGACCTGAGCGATCTCGCCGTCGGAGGTGGTGTAGCTGCGCTGCATCTGCAGCGCGGCAGTACCGGGCTCGGTCTGCAACCGGGCGGCGAGGTCGATGTCGAGCACCACTGCCGAGATCTCTTGGTGCACCTCGACGATGCTGACACCGAACAGGTCCTCAAGGAGCGGGAAGATCGGCCCGGTATGGCGGTGCAGCAGCCTGCCCACCGCGGCGAAACTGCGGTTGATGAAGTACTCGGTCCGGCAGATCGGCGCGGTCTGGTCGTCGGCGCGGCGATACCCGGTGACCGCCAGCCACTGCGACCCCGGCGCCAGCCCGGTCCGGGAGGCCAGCGCGTCGTCGACGGTGACCATCGCGTTGGTCTCGATGGCGAAGCGCGCGCCCTGGGCGAAGGCCAGCAGGTCGTCGATCGACACCACATCCTGGGCGTACGAGTTCGTGCTGGGGCGGGGGACCACCAGAGTGCCGGCGCGGGGCCGTGATTCGACGAGATTGTCGTCCCGCAGCCGGCGCAGCGCCTCACGGATGGTGTAGCGGCTGACGGCGAAGCGCTCGCACAGTTCGTGTTCGGTGGGCAGTTGCGAACCCACCGGGAAGACGCCGTCGACGATTTCCTTGCGCAGTGTGCGCGCCACCTGCAGGTAGCGGTGATCACCGGCGGTGGCGGTCATTTCGGCTCCTCGCGCAACCGCTCGTCGGTCATATCGGCTCCTCGCGCAAGCGCTCGTCGGTCATATCGGCTCCTCGCGCAAGCGCTCGTCGGTCATAACCGGGCAATCGCCAGCACGCTGCCATCGCCGTCAGCCGACACGTACAGCGTGCCGTCGGGCCCGGACGTCACCCCGGCGAACGGTCCCTGCGGACCGGAGAACGGCGGCATGCCTTTGAGCGGTTTGGGTTCGACTCCCGGCGGCGCGCCGACGGCGAGCCCCGCGGCCACCGTGGTACGGGCTTTGGTGGACAGGTCGAACTCGACGAGCTCCTTGGCGCCGGCGTCGACGATGTAGAGCCTGCCGTTGCACACGTGGATCCCCTGTGGACGTTGTAGGCCGTCGACGACTATGTCGACGCCACCGGAGCCGACGCGCACGATCCGGCCGGCGCCCGACTCGGCCACCAACGGCGCACCGTCGGGGTCGGTGGCCACACCGACGGGTTCCCGTAGTCCGGTTGCCAGCGTCTCGGTGCCGCCTGCGCGCACGGCCAGTACCCGTCCGGTGCCGAGTTCGGCGACCACGATCGTGCCGTCGGTGGCTACGTCGATGCCGTAGAGCTGATCGAAATCCGTGGCCAGGAAGTCGGTTTCGCCGTCAGTGGGGCGGTAACGGGCCACCTGACCGCCGGAGGTGGTGACGACGAACTCGCCCGCGCCGACGGCGGTGACCCCGCGCAGGAACCCGGGATAACCGGCAGAGAACAGCATCCCGACGGTATGGAGCGATCCGTCGGGGCTCACCTGATAGAAGTACGTGCCGTCGGCGACGTAAAGGCGTCCGTCGGCCACTGTCAGGTCCAGCGGCCAGTTCAGGCCGCCGGGCAACAGCGTCGAAGTCCGCCTGTCGGAGTGGATCTCGGTGATCTCCCCGGTGAAGTTCGACACGAACAGCCGCTCACCGACCAAAGTCAGGTTGTCCAGGCCCGGATTCAGCTGCGCAAGAACAGTTCTCTCCCCGCTACGGGGATCGATGCGCAGCACCTGGCCACTGGCCACCTGAGTCGACACGATGAAGCCGTCGGAATCGAATTTCACCGCATCGGGCACCCCGAGGTCCGCGGCCACCCGCTGCGGCTCGCCCCCGTCGGGGTCTACCCGCCAGATCTCGTTGGCCGTCATCAGCGGGTAGTACAGCAGTCCGTCGGGTCCCACCTCCATCGCGTTGGGCGAGGGAAGGTTCTCCAGCAGGACGCGGGGAGCGCCGCCGTCGAGCGGCAGTTCCATCAGCCGGCCGCCGTCGCGGCATTCGCCGATGAACAACCGGCCGCGGTGCACCGTGATCCCGTTCGCGCAGGGCAGGTCGTCGCGCAGCACCCGCGACCGGCCGGTGGTGTCCCGGGCCGAGACCCGGCCGTCCATCACCTCGGTCGCGAACAGGGTGCCGTCGTCGCCGAACGCGACGTCGTCGGGGGCGATGATGTCCCCGCCCTTCGGGCTGACAGTCTCAAGCCGCCCCGACTCGAGGTCCAGCGCGCTGATCTGACTTCCCGTCACCTGGGCCACGTAGACCCGGCCATCGGGGCCGGTGCGCAGGCCGTTCGCGCCGTACAGACGGCTGGGCGCGGTCAGCCTACGGACCTGCCATCCTGCGGCGGTCCACGGTTCGGGCGCGGCGTACCGGGCATTCATGCGATCGGACGTTAGCAAGCGCTGCTAGTCCAGACAATAGGCGCGTAACCAACGCAATCTCGGCCTTGACGCTCACATAATCCCTGCGGAATAGTGTTCTGCAATATGCAGAGCACCATTATTTGTCCGGACAATTGACGTGACGGGAACCGTTCGCCCAGGTATCCCGCTCAGCCTCGACGGCCGGGTCGTCGTCATCTCCGGCGCCGGCGGCGGGGGCATCGGCACCACCGTCACCCGGCTGGCCGCCGAGGCGGGCGCCACGGTCGTCGCGGTCAGCCGTTCCTCGGCCAACCTCGACGAACACGTCGCACCGCTCGCCCAGCAGGGGCTGGCCGTCGTCCCGGTATCCGCCGACGCGTCCACCGATGACGGCATCGCGACCGTGCTCGACACGGTGCGCCGCACCGACGGCCGCCTCTACGGTCTGGTGAACATCGCCGGCGGTGCGGCACCGTCGACCTGGATGCCGTCGACCCGCGTCAGCCGTGACGATTGGCGCGCCCTGTTCGCCGCGAACCTCGAGACCACGTTCTTCATGAGCCAGGCCATCAGTGGCGAGTTGCGCAGCCAGGGCAATCCTGGGTCGATCGTGTCGGTGTCGTCGATCAGCGGCATGAACACCGCGCCGTTTCACATCGCCTACGGAACGGCCAAAGCAGCGATCGTCGCGATGACCCGGACCATGGCCGTCGAACTCGCGCTCGATGGCATCCGCGTGAACGCGGTGGCGCCCGGGGTCACCGAGACAGCGGCGTCGCGCATGTACGTCGACGAGGATCCCGAACGTGACCGCACCGCGATCGCGATGGGGCGCCGCGGCACCCCGGAGGAGCAGGCCGGCGCGATCCTGTTCCTGCTGTCCGACCTGTCGAGCTACATCACCGGGCAGACGCTGCTCGTCGACGGCGGGCTCAACCTCAAGTGGAGCCACCTCGGCGCCGACAACACGTCGCTGTTCCTCAAGGACGAATCCTTCCGACAAGCCATCAGCCGGCCCTGAAAGGAAGAGCATGACCCACACCGAATCCGATCTCGACGCCGCGATCGAGGTCGACGGCGATCCGGACGATTCGACAGGCCAGATCGCCGAGGACCTGTCGGAGCCGACCACCATCCCGGTGCAGGCCTACATCTCCGAGGAATATGCGCGCGCCGAACGCGACAAGCTGTGGCGCAAGGTGTGGCAGCAGGTGGGCCGCGTCGAAGAGATCCCCGAAGTCGGAAGCTACCTGACCTACGACATCCTCGACGACTCGATCATCGTGGTTCGCACCGGTGAGACCGCCTTTGCCGCCCACCACAACGTCTGTATGCACCGCGGACGACGGCTCGTCGACACTCCGGACGGCGCGAAGAACGCGGTCGGCCGGGCCCGCAAGTCGTTCGTCTGCGGATTCCACGGCTGGACATACGGTTTGGACGGCACGTGCACGCACATTCGGGAACAGGACGACTGGAAGGGTGTGCTCACTCCGCGCAACACCCACCTGGCGCCGGTGCAGGTGGATACCTGGGGCGGCTGGCTGTTCATCAACATGGACCCCGACTGCGAGCCGCTGGCCGACTACCTGTTCCCGGCGTCGAAGATCCTCGAACCGTTCGGTCTGGAGAACATGCGCTACAAGTGGCGCAAATGGCTGTACTTCGACTGCAACTGGAAGGTCGCGATGGAGGCCTTCAACGAGACCTACCACGTGTTCACCACCCACCCGGAGTTCAACAGGTTCGGCGAATTCAAGGGCTGGGCCAAAGCCCAGGGCAAGCACAGCAACATCGGCTACGACGCACCTAAGGGCATGGACGAGACCAAGTCCAAGATCCGTCTCGGCACCGGTGATCCGCGCATCTCGACCGCCGAGATGCAGGTCTACACCATGGAAGAGACCAACGCGACCACCACGCAGACACTGGTCAACGCCGCCAAGCGGCTGGTCGACGAACTGCCCGAAGGCACCCCCGCCGACCAGGTGCTGCAACACTGGCTGGCCTCAGCGCGGCGCGACGACGAGGCCCGCGGCGTCATCTGGCCGACAATCCCGCCGGACATCCTCGGCCAGAGCGGCACGGCGTGGCAGGTTTTCCCGAACTTCCAGGTCGGGCAGGGCCTGACGAGCGCGCTGTGCTATTCGGCCCGCCCCGATCCGAGCTATGACCCGAACAAGTGCATTTTCGAGGTGGCGGTGTTCGAGCTGTACCCGAAAGGCGAAGAACCCGAGACGGAATGGGCGTACACGCCGAAGGACTCACCGAACTGGCTCTCGGTGTTGCCGCAGGACTTCTCCAACATGGCGGCGGTGCAGCAGGGCATGAAGTCGGCCGGTTTCCCCGGCACGTTACCCAACCCGTACCGCGAACGCAGCACCGTCAACCTGCACCACCAACTGTCCAAGTACATGGGAACGGGCGAACCCCGCGAGATCTAGCGATACCGGCGTCAGAAGGAGGAACTGTGCAGACCTGCGGGCCGACCGCCACACCGACCGACATCGACATCCCGGCACTGAGGGAGAAGTACGCTCAGGAGCGGGCCAAGCGGCTGCGCCCCGAGGGCGCCTCGCAATACCTGGAACTCGAAGGCGATCTCGCCGAGTTCTACGAGGTGGACCCCTACACGACGGTGGTCGAGCGTGACCCGGTCGCCGAGGACGTCGAGGTCGTGATCCTCGGCGGCGGGTTCGCCGGGTTGCTCGCCGGGGCGTACCTGCGAAAAGCCGGGGTGACCGGAATCCGCGTTGTCGAGATGGCCGGTGACTTCGGCGGCGTGTGGTACTGGAACCGCTTCCCCGGCATCCAGTGCGACAACGACGCGTACTGCTACATCCCGCTGCTCGAGGAACTCGGCTTCATGCCGAGCAAGAAGTTCGCCGACGGGGCCGAGATCTTCGGCCACTGCCGCAACATCGGAAAGCACTTCGGACTCTACGACGGGGCGCTGTTCTCCACCCAGGTGCGCGAACTGGTGTGGGACGACGAACTGCAGCGCTGGCGGATCAGCACCGACCGCGGCGACGACATCCGGGCCCGGTTCGTGGTCATGGCGCAGGGCTCCTACAACCGCCCGAAGCTGCCCGGCATCCCCGGCATCAAGGACTACCGGAACGCCGGCGGGCACGTGTTCCACTCCGCCCGCTGGGATTACGACTACACCGGCGGTGACGCCGACGGCGGCCTGCACAAGCTGGCCGACAAGCGCGTCGCACTGGTCGGCACCGGCGCGACCGGAGTCCAGCTGGTACCCCATCTCGGCCGGGATGCCGAGCGGCTGTTCGTTTTTCAGCGGACACCGTCGTCGGTGGACGAGCGGGTCAACACCCCTACCGATCCGGCGTGGGCGGCCTCGCTGCAGCCAGGCTGGCAGGAGGAGCGCAAACGGAACTTCCACAACTGGTCGCCGTTCGTCGGGGTCGTGTTCGGCGAGCCCGACCTGGTGTGCGACTTCTGGACCGAACTCGGCCGCAATCTGACCGCGCGCATCGCGAGCAGCCCCGACCCCACCGCGGTGACGATCGAACAGATCATGGCGTTCCGCGAGGAGGAGGACTACAAGATCATGGAGCGGCTGCGGCGCCGCGTCGCAGCCCTCGTCGAGGACCCCGCCACGGCAGAAGCCCTCAAGCCGTACTACCGGTTCATGTGCAAGCGGCCGTGTTCGAGCGAGCAGTATCTGTCCACCTTCAACAGGCCCAACGTGACGTTGGTGGATGTGTCGGAATCCAAAGGCGTGGAGAGGCTGACCGAGAAGGGGATCGTCGCCAACGGTGTCGAGTACGAGGTCGACTGCGTCATCTTCGCCAGCGGCTTCGAGATCTCGACCGAGATCAGCCGCCGGTACGCGATCGACCGCATCGTGGGCCGGGACGGGCTCTCCCTCTTCGACCATTGGCACGACAGCTACAAGACGCTGCACGGGATGACGAGCCGCGGTTTCCCGAATCAGTTCTTCATGGGCTTCATCCAGGGCGGCGTATCGGCGAACACCACGGCGATGTTCGAGCAGCAGGCCGAACACATCGCCTACATCATCGCCGAGGCGCAGGGCCGTGGCGCGACGACCGTCGAGCCCTCCCAGGGCGGCCAGGACACCTGGGTGGCGACCGTCCGGGAGCTGGCCATCGACAACTCGGCATTCGAATTATCCTGCACGCCAGGCTATTACAACAACGAGGGCCGCGGCGGCGCGGAGAACAACGGCTCGTTCCTCGGCGACTTCTACTCGCCGGGTTTCTATGCGTTCGGCGACCTGATCGCCGATTGGCGGGCGACGGGCGCCCTCGAAGGTCTCGAGCTCCGTGGCTGACCTGCGGTTCGACGGCCGTGTCGCCGTGGTCACCGGTGCCGGCCGCGGGCTGGGGCGCGCGTATGCGCTGATGCTGGCGACCCACGGCGCCAAGGTGGTGGTCAACGATCCCGGCGGTGCCCTCGACGGTGAGGGCACCGACACCGGTCCGGCCCAGGCCGTCGTGGACGAGATCGCCTCCGCCGGGGGCGAAGCCGTCGCCAGCACCGGCAGTGTCGCCACCCCGGACGGGGGACAGGCCATCATCGCTACGGCGCAGGAGCGCTTCGGCGGCGTCGACATCCTGGTTCACAACGCCGGCATCGTGCGTCGTGCACCGCTGGCGGAGATGACCTACGAAGACTTCGAAGCCGTGCTCGACGTGCACCTGCGCGGCGCCTTTCACGTGGTGCGTCCCGCGTTCCCGGCGATGTGCGACGCCGGCTACGGCCGCATCGTGCTGACGTCGTCGATCGGCGGGCTCTACGGCAACCACGAGGTCGCGAACTATGCCGTGGCCAAGGCGGGCGTGATCGGGCTGTCCAACGTCGCAGCGATGGAGGGAGCGGCCCACAACGTGACCAGCAATGTCATCGTGCCCGCCGCGGTGACCCGGATGGCCGCCGGCATCGACACCTCGGCGTACCCCCCGATGGGGCCGGAACTCGTCGCGCCCGTCGTCGGCTACCTGGCCCACGAAAGCTGTTCGGTCACCGGGGAGATGTTCATCGCGCTGGCCGGCCGCGTCGCCACCGCGGCCGTCACCGAATCCGTTGGCGTGTACCAGCCGTCGTGGACCATTGCCGACGTCGCCGAGAACCTCGACGCGATCCGGGACCGGTCGGCGCCGCTCACGTTCCCGGTGGTTCCGGACGGCCACGGCGACCACATCCGGTACAGCTTCGCGATGGCGAGCCAGAGCGGATCACGGCGATGAGCGCTTGCGCGAAGAGCGGATCACGGCGATGAGCGCTTGCGCGAAGAGCAGACTACAAAGGCCGCTATATGGCTGACAACGGACCGCTGGCGGGCATCCGCGTCGTCGATCTCACCGCGATGGTGATGGGTCCGTACTGCACCCAGATCATGGCCGACATGGGCGCCGACGTGATCAAGGTCGAACCGCCCGAGGGCGACAACACCCGCTTCATCTCGGTCGGTCCTGTCTCGGGCATGAGCGGGGTGTTCGTCAACGTCAACCGCGGCAAGCGCAGTGTGGTGCTGGATCTGCGCTCCGAGGAGGGCAAGGTCGCGATGCGGGCGCTGGTGGGACGCGCCGACGTGTTCATCCACTCGATGCGGTCGAAGGCGATCGCGAAACTGGGCCTCGGCTACGACGACGTCGCCGCGATCAACCCGTCGATCGTCTACACCAACTGCTACGGGTACGGGCGGCGCGGGCCGGAGCGGGACCGCCCCGCCTACGACGACACCATCCAGGCGGAGTGCGGAATCCCGGCTGTGCAGCGGCAACTCACCGGTGAGGCCGACTACGTCGGCACCATCATCGCCGACAAGGTGGCCGGCCTGACGGCCCTCTACGCGACCACGATGGCGCTGTTCCATCGGGAGCGGACCGGGGAGGGCCAGGAGGTCGAGGTCGCCATGTTCGAGACGATGGCCTCGTTCATGCTGGTCGAACATGCCAACGGCGCCATGTTCGACCCCCCGCTCGGGCCGGCCGTGTATCCGAGGACCGTCGCTCCGAACCGCCGTCCCTACCGCACCAAGGACGGCTACATCGCCGCGCTGATCTACAACGACAAGCACTGGAACGCATTCATCGACGCGGTGCAACCGGCCTGGTCCTCGCAGACCTACGCCACGCTGGAAGCCCGCGCTCACCAGATCGATGCGGTGTACGGGCTCGTCGCCGAGACGCTGGCCGAGCGGACCACCGCCGAATGGCTGGACCTGTTCCGGGAACTGGAGATTCCCGCAGCGCCGCTGAACACCCCCGACGCGTTGTTCGACGACCCGCACCTGAACGCGGTGGGCCTGTTCGAGACCGTGCACACCCCGCACGGCCCGGTCAGGTTCCCCGGCGTGCCGACCTGGTTCTCCCGCACGCCGGGCCGGGTGCGAGGGCCGGCCCCGGAACTCGGCGCGGACACCACGGCGGTGCTCGACGAACTCGGCCTCGGCGCGGAATAGGAGCAACCGATGGACTTCGACATGGGCAAGCGCGCCGCGGACCTGCGCCGCGAGCTCCGCGATCTGGTGAACGAGCATGTGCCCGAGCACTTCCTCGGTGCGTTCACCGATGACCCGGCCGACCTGGAGACCGCGCAGGCGTTCTGCCGCACTCTGGCCGAACGCAACCTGTTGTGCCTGGCCTGGCCCGAGCAGTTCGGCGGCAGTGGCGCGTCGGTGTGGGAGCAGACGGTGGTGCGCGAGGAGATGTGGGCCCACCACGAACCGCGCGGCGCGCAGTACATGGGGGTCAACTGGGTCGGCCCGATCATCATGCGCCACGGCACCGAAGAACAGCAGCGTCAACACCTCCCGCCCATCGCCGCGGGTGAGGTGATCTGGTGCCAGGGCTTCTCCGAGCCCGAGGCGGGTTCGGATCTGGCGTCGCTGCGCACCTACGCTCGCCCGGCCGAGGACGGCGACGGATGGCTGGTCAGCGGTCAGAAGATCTGGACGTCGTACGCGACGATGGCGCAGTGGTGTTTCCTGCTCGCGCGCACCTCGAAGGTGGGGGAGGGCACCACCCGGAAGAAGCAGCAGGGTCTGACGATCTTCCTTGTGCCGATGGACGATCCGGCGATCACGGTGCGCCCGATCCGCACCATGCTGGGCCCGCACCACCTGAACGAGGTGTTCTTCGACGACCTGAGGGTCACCGAGGCTGACGTGCTCGGCACCGTCGGCGCGGGCTGGTCGATCGTGCAGGACGTGATGGCGTTCGAACGCGTCGGCATTGCGAGATACGCCCGCTGCGAACGGCTTTTGGCGGCAGCACCGGCGGTGCTGGGGGACCGGTGGGAGTCGCTGCCCGCCGAGCTGCGGGGCCGCTGGATCCGGATGCTGACCCACTGTCGCCGCGCCCGGCTGCTCGCCTACCGGGTGGTCGCGCTGCAGAGCAGCGGTCGCATCACCCCCGGCGACGCGTCGGCCTACCGCATCGCGGTCACCACACTGGACCAGGACAGCGCGGAGGTGTTGATGGACATCGCGGCGCAGGTGTGCCATGACGACCACCGCGCGGCGTGGTTCCTCGGTGAGGTCGACGACCACTGGCGCTACTCGCAGGCGTCCACTGTGTCGTCGGGGAGCATTGAGATGCAACGCATTCTGCTGTCCCGCGCAATGCTCTCAGCAGGAGATGGGAAATGATCCTGGATCTCAGCGACGACGCGCTGGAATACGGCAGGCAGGCCCTGCACGCTTTCGAGAACGCCGGCGGAGACCGGCTGGTCGAACAGGCCGAGGCCGCGCCCGACACCCGTGCAGCACTGGTCGGTCCCGTCCTGGACGGCCTCGGCGCGTGGGATCTGGACCCGCGCACCGACGCCGACGGTCTGGAAGCCGCTGCCGCCCTGTGCCGCAGTGCCGGTTACTGGGCGCTGCCGTACCCGCTCGCCGAGCGGTTGGCCGCACCCGCGGACCTTGATGTCGACGGCCTCGTCGTGGCCGGCGGCGCCCGCCCGGCCGCCGCGATCGCCGGTCTGGATCTGCGTTGGGCCGCAGTCGATCTCGACGGCAACCGGTCGCTGATCGCCGGGCACCGCGGTACCGGGCCGGCGTTCGTCACGGAGCTGGAGCTCTCTCCCGTCGACAATGCCGGCGCCGCGGACGTCGCTCTGGCACTGGTGCTGCCGTGCTGGAGCCTGCTGGGCATGCTCGACCGCGCGGTGGCGCTGACCGTCGCGCACGTGAGCCTGCGTCAACAGTTCGGCCAGACACTGGCCTCGTTTCAGGGGGTGCAGTTCCAGCTCACCGACGCCGAAGTCGAGCGCAGTGGGGTGGACATCCTGGCCAAGCACGCGGTGTGGAGCATCGCCACCGACCAGTCGCAGGCCGTCGACGACGCGCTCGCACTGCGGATGGCCGCCATCGAAGCCGCCGAGGTGGTGTTCCGGGTGTGCCACCAGTTGCACGGCGCGGCCGGCTTCTGCGACGAGACGACCCTGTCATGGCTGTCGCGCCACAGCCAACCGCTGCGCCGGCTGCCGTTCGGACTGTCCGCCACGCGAGACCACCTCACCCGGCGTGCCGGCCGCCGCGGCCTGACGGGACTGTTCGCATGACCGTGCTCGACGAGTTCCGCGCCGAGGTCCGGGCCTGGTGCCGCGACCACATCCCGGCCGACTGGCGGGCCACCCAGACCGGGGTGAGCGACGACGAGTTCGTCCGCTTCCAGAAGGCGTGGTTCGCCGAACTGCACAGCGCCGGATACGCCGTGCCGCACTGGCCGGCCGAATGGGGTGGTGGCCTCTCGGTCGACCGGCAGGTGGTGCTGTACCAGGAGCTGGCCGCCCATGATGCGCCCCGGCTCGTGTTGGCGTTCGTCGGGATCCACCACGCCGCGTCCACCCTGCTGGTCGCGGGCACCGACGAGCAGCGCCGGCGGCACCTGCCGGCAATTCTCGACGGCGAGATCTGGGTGCAGGGCTTCTCCGAACCCGAGGCGGGTTCGGATCTGGCCGCGCTGCGCACCACCGCCCGCCGGTGCGGCGCCGACGGCGAGGACTATTACGTGGTCAGCGGACAGAAACTGTGGGCCAGCGGCGGGATGCATGCGGACTGGTGCCTGTTGCTGGCCCGCACCGACCCGGATGCGCCGAAGCGCCCCGGTGCTCGAAAGAGCGCGGGCATTTCGTACTTTCTGCTGGACATGACCACCCCGGGCGTGCAGGTGCGCCCGATCCGCAACGCCATCGGTGACTCGCACTTCTGCGAGATCTTCCTCGACGAGGTGAAGATTCCGGCCGCCAACCTGATCGGCGCGGAGAACAACGGCTGGCAGGTGGCGCAGGCGACGCTGGGCGCCGAGCGGGGGATGACCATGCTCGAACTCGCGGAGCGGCTCGGCACGGCCGGATTCCGCCGGCTGGTGGAGTCCGCGCCGCTGGACGACCCGATCGTCGCCGACCGATTGGCCGGGTTCGAGACCGAGATCACCGGACTGCGTGGGCTGTGCCGGCAGATCGTCGAACACGGCGCGGCCGGACCGGCGGACGCGTCGGTCGTCAAGCTGTATTACAGCGAACTGTTGCAGCGGCTGACCGATTTCGGCGCCGAGATCGGCGGCCTGGAGGCTCACACCGAGCTGGCCAAGCCGATGTCGAGCGGATGGGAATCAGGTTCCTGGGTACTGGATTTCGTGGGCTCCTGGGAGTGGACGATCCCCGGCGGTGCCAGCGAGATCCAGCGCACCATCATCGCCGAACGCGGGCTGGGCCTGCCGCGGGAACCGAGCGTCGGATGACGGACTTCTCCGAGTTCCACGACGAGCTGCGTTCGGTCGCCGGCGGTGTGCTCGCCAAGGACCGTGCCGTGGACTGGCCGGTGCTGGTGGACGCGGGCTGGCCCGGCCTGGAAGTCCCGGACAGCCTCGGCGGATCCGGGGCGACGTTCGTCGAGACGGCGGTGATCCTCGACCAGATCGGGCGTGCCGCCGGAGCGAACGCCTTCCTGGGCAGCGCAGTTCTGGCTGTCGGAGTGTTGAACAAACTGTCGCCCAGCGGTATTCGCGACGAGCTGCTCGGCGCCGTCGCATCCGGGCCCGGGCGGCTGGCCGTCGTGACGGAGGGATTCGCCGTCGACGGCGGCCGGCTGACCGGACACGCCGGCTTCGTCCCCGACGCTGTCGGCGCCGACCGGATTCTGGTCCTCGTCGGCGGCGCCGTGGCGGTGGTGGACCCGGCACAGGTGACCGTGGTTTCCCAACCGGTGGTCGACAGCACCCGGCAATTGGCAACCGTCAGCGCCTACGCGGCCGAGGTCACCGAACTGCTCCCGCTGACCGGCGCTCCGGAGACCGTGCGGCATCGCGCCGAGGTGGCGCTCGCCTGCGACAGCCTGGGTCTGGCCGAGCAGATGCTCACGGCCACTGTCGAATACGTGAAGGTGCGGCACCAGTTCGGGCGCCCCATCGGATCCTTCCAGGCCGTCAAGCACGCCTGCGCCGACATGCTGGTCGCCATCGAGGTATCGCGTCGGCTCGTCTGTGACGCGGTCCGGGTCGTCGCCGACGGCGGCGATGCCGCAGTGGCCGCCGCGATGGCGAAATCCTACGCCTGCTCGGCCGCCGTCGACGTGGCCGGCAAGGCCATGCAGCTGCACGGCGGCATCGGCTACACGTGGGAGAGCGGCATCCACGTCTATCTCAAACGCGCCACGCTGAACCGCTCGTTGTTCGGTTCGGCTGCAGCACAACGGAAACGACTCTCGCAAAGATATTCGAAAGGGATTTGACCATGGGTGTACCCGTGTATAAGCGCATTCTCGACCTGTTCGAGGCCGAGGGCGTCAACACGCTGTTCGGCATCCCCGACCCCAACTTCGTGCACATGTTCACCGAGGCCGACGCTCGAGGATGGTCGGTCGTCGCGCCGCACCACGAGCTCAGCGCGGGCTTCATGGCCGAGGCCGCCTCCCGGATGACCGGCAAGCCCGGTCTGTGCATCGGCACTCTCGGACCGGGCGTGGCCAACATCGCCGGCGCGATGATGTGCGCGCTGGTGGAGAACTCGCCGGTGATCTTCCTCGGCGGCCAGCGCGCCCGCATCACCGAGCGCCGGGTGCGTCGCGGGCGGATCCAGTTCGTCCAGCAGGAGGGGCTTTTCGCGCCGTCGGTGAAGTACAGCAGCTCGATCGAGTACGCCGACCAGACCGACGAGATTGTGCACGAGGCGATTCGGCGCGCGATGTCGGGCACTCCCGGCCCCGCCTACATCGAGTTCCCCTCGCACGTCATCCTCGAAGAGCTCAACGTGGGGGAGGCGCCGCCGCCGTCGACGTACCGGCTGGTGAACCAGGGCGCCGGCGCACCCGAGGTGGCCCGGGCGGTCGAGTTGATCCGCCAGGCCGAGAGTCCGATCCTGTTGGTGGGACATGGCGTTCACACGTCTCGGACCCAGCAGCAGGTCAAGGAGCTGGCCGAGCTGATGGCCTGTCCGGTGATCCAGACCTCGGGCGGCACCTCGTTCATCCCGGGGTTGCAGGACCGTACCTTCCCGTACCTGTTCTCCCCGGCCGCCAATCAGGCCGTCGAGCAGTCGGACCTGTGCGTGGCGTTGGGCACCGAACTGGGTGAGCCCATGCACTACGGCCGGACCCAGCACTGGGCCGGCAACGACGCGCACCGCAAGTGGGTGTACGTCGAGCAGGATCCGACCGCGATCGGCGTGAACCGATCCTTCGACGTGCCGCTGGTCGGCGATCTGCGCGGGGTGGTGCCGCAGCTGGTCGAGGCGCTGCGCGACACCCCGCGCAGCGCCTCGGCGAATCTGGATGCCCTGGTCAAGGCCGATGCCGACGAGCTGGCCCGGGTGGCCGACGAAGCCCCGAGCGGCCGCACCCCGGTGCATCCGGCCCGCTTCGTCGTCGAGGCGACCAAAGCCTTCGACGAGTACGCCGAGGACGGAATCATGGTCCGCGACGGCGGCGCCACGGTGATCTTCCAGTGGACCTACTCGCAGACCAAACCGCGCGACGTGATCTGGAACCAGAACTTCGGCCACCTCGGCACCGGGCTGCCGTACGCCGTCGGCGCGTCGGTCGCCGAAGGTCGCAACCGCCCGGTCATGCTGCTCACCAGCGATTCGGCGTTCCTGTTCCACATCGCGGAGCTGGAGACCGCGGCGCGGGAGAACCTGCCGCTGGTCTGCGTGGTCGGCGTGGACCACCAGTGGGGCCTCGAAGTGGGGGTCTACAAGCGGACTTTCGAGCAGCCGTCGCCGCAGCCCGGTGTGCACTGGAGCAAGGACGTCCGGATGGACAAGATCGCCGAGGGCTTCGGCTGCCACGGCGAGTATGTCGAGAAGGACGACGAGATCGGTCCGGCCATCCAGCGGGCCTACGCCAGCGGCAAGACCGCGGTCGTGCACGTCTGCATCGACCCGAAGGCCAATTCCGAGGAGATGCCGAAGTACGACCGGTTCCGCACCTGGTATGCAGAAGGCACCCAGTAGGCCTAGGGATCGGCGAACCTTTGAGTAAGGATGGCACCATGCGTGAATATCTGAAGCACTACATCGACGGCCAGTGGGTCGACCCGGTCCGGCCCAACGCGCTGGAGGTGGACAACCCGACCACCGAGGAGATCTCCGGCACGATCGCACTGGGGTCGTCGGCCGACGTCGACCTCGCGGTCACCGCGGCGCGACGCGCGTTCGGCACCTGGTCGCAGACCACCCGCGAAGAGCGCCTCGACCTGCTCGGCGCGATCATGGCCGAATATCAGAAGCGGGCCGGCGATCTGGCTGAGGCCGTCACCGAGGAGATGGGCGCACCGGCGGGGCTGGCATCAGGCCCGCAGGTCAACCTCGGGGTGGGGCACCTGGCGACCGCGATCGATGCGCTGAAGAACTTCGAGTTCGAGGAGCAGCACGGCAGCACGCTGGTGGTCAAGGAACCGATCGGGGTGTGCGGGCTGATCACGCCGTGGAACTGGCCGATCAACCAGATCGCCTGCAAGGTGTTCCCGGCGCTGGCGACCGGCAACACGATGGTGCTCAAGCCGTCGGAGGTCGCGCCGTATTCGGCGCAGATCTTCACCGAAATCCTGGACGCCGCAGGGGTTCCCGCCGGGGTGTACAACCTCGTCTACGGTGACGGGCCCGGTGTCGGGGCCGCGATCTCCAGCCATCCCGACATCGACATGGTCTCGTTCACCGGCTCGACGCGCGCCGGCGTCGAGGTGGCGCGCAACGCGGCCCCGACCGTCAAGCGGGTCACCCAGGAGCTCGGCGGCAAGAGCCCGAACATCGTGCTTGACGACGAGGACTTCGCCAAGAGCGTGGCCGCGGGCACGTCGGTGATGATGGTGAACAGCGGGCAGAGCTGTAATGCGCCGTCGCGGATGCTGGTGCCGAATTCGCGGATGGACGAGGCGATCGCGGTGGCCCGCGAGACCGCGTCCGCGGTCAAGGTCGGCGATCGGTCCGACAAGTCCGCGATCGGGCCGGTCGCGTCGAAGGCGCAGTTCGACAAGATCCAGGGCCTGATCCAGAAGGGCATCGACGAGGGCGCCACGCTCGTCGTCGGCGGCACCGGCCGGCCCGACGGCCTCGACAAGGGCTACTACGTCAAGCCGACGGTGTTCGCCAATGTCACCAACGACATGACGATCGCCCGTGAGGAGATCTTCGGCCCGGTGCTATGCATCCTCGGCTACGACGACATCGACCAGGCTGTCGAGATCGGCAACGACACCGAATACGGTCTGGCCGGCTACGTCTCGGGCGCCGACCTGGAGAAGGCGCGCGCGGTGGCGCGCCGCATCCGGGCCGGGTCGGTGGCGATCAACCACGGCTTCGACATGGCCGCGCCGTTCGGCGGTTACAAGCGCAGCGGCAACGGCCGGGAGTGGGGCCCGTTCGCATTCGACGAGTTCCTCGAGGTCAAGGCCGCGCTGGGCTACGCCCCCTCGTAAACCCCCCGAGATCACGGCGCGCCGGGGTACGCCTGCCGCCAAACCCTGGCGTGCTCGGGCGAGCGTAGGTGTTTCTGACGGATATCGGCGGCGGAAATCGCTCAGAAACCGTACGCTCGGCGCAGTGTCGAGTGAAAAGTACGAGTACGGAATCGATTTCGACGCGGTCGCGGCGATCGACATCCACACCCACGTCGAGGTCGACAGCCACGGCCACCGCGCCTATGACGACGTTCTGGTCGAGGCGACCGGCAGGTACTTCAAGATGCCCTTCGCCTTGGAAGGCGTCGCGGCCGGCGTGGACGCCGTCGCCGAGCAGTACCGACAGCACAACACCGCCGCGGTGGTGTTCACCATCGACGCCCGCCACGGCATGCGGCACGCGCCGAACTCGATCGAGGACCTGGTGGCCGGCGCCGCCCGCAACAACGACGTGTTGATCCCGTTCGGCTCCGTCGATCCGTGGCAGGGCCGTCACGCCGTGCACCGTGTCCACGACCTGGTGCGCAATCACGGCGTCAAGGGCTTCAAATTCCATCCGAGCATGCAGGCGTTCGAGCCCAATGACCGCGCCCACTACCCGATCTACCATGCGATCGCCGAGGCCGGTGTGCCCGCGTTGTTCCACACCGGGCAGACCGGTATGGGCGCCGGGCTGCCGGGTGGCCACGGCATCAAGTTGCGCTACAGCGATCCCATGCTCCTCGACGACGTCGCCGCCGACTTTTCGGAGCTGACGATCGTGATGGCCCACCCGGCCGTGCCGTGGGTGGATGCGCAGATCTCGATCGCCACGCACAAGGCCAACGTCTACATCGATCTGTCGGGGTGGTCGCCGAAGTACTTTCCGCCCCAACTGGTCCAAGCGATGGGACGCCAATTGCGTACCAAGGTGCTGTTCGGCACCGACTACCCGTACATCCAGCTCGAACGCTGGCGCCGCGACTTCGACACTCTCGACATCGACCCGGCGGTGGTGCCGCTGATCTACAAGCAGAACGCGTTGCGGGTGCTGGGGCTCGCCTCCTAGCGCCGGGGCGCGATGAGTTTCCGCCGGTCCGTCGGTCTGCATCGATGACACACCACCCTGGACCACTGAACAGGAGAGTTCGATGCCCCTCCGTACCTGCGTCCCGCTGGGCGCCCCCATCTGGATCGACCTGGCCACCTCCGACCTCGACCGCGCAAAGGACTTCTACGGCAGGGTTTTCGGCTGGACCTTCGACACCGCCGGCCCGGAGTACGGCGGCTACGTCACCGCACTCCTGGACGGTCGACCGGTGGCGGGCTTGATGGTCAACGACCCGCAGTGGGACGCCCCCGACGCCTGGACCACCTACCTGCACACCGCCGACATCCAGACCACTGTCGACAAGGCCACCGCGGCCGGTGGCACCTCGTGCGTGGCGCCGATGGAGGTTCCCGGCAAGGGCTGGATGGGGATGATCACCGACCCGGCCGGCGCATTCTTCGGGCTCTGGCAGCCGACCGGCCACCACGGCTACGAACTCGTCGACCAGCCCGGCGGACCGGTCTACCACCAGCTCACCGCCCGTGACTACCGGGAAGCTCTCGACTTCTACCGCACGGTTTTCGGCTGGGACATCGACACCGTGTCCGACTCCGATGAGTTCCGCTACAGCACAGCCCTGTTCGACGGTGCGGCGCTGCTCGGCGTGATGGACGGCTGCGGCATCCCGGGCGAGGCGCCGTCGAGCTGGTCCTTCTTCCTCGGCGCCGACGACGTCGACAAGACCGTGCAACTCATCGTGGACAACGGCGGGAGTGTCGTGCGGGCCGCCGAGGACACCCCGTACGGCAGGCTGGCCGCGGTGACGGATCCGACCGGCGCCGGGTTCAACCTGTCGTCGATCGAGAGCTGATCGTCACGACTTCTTCTTCAGAGCGTCGGGCTTGTGCACGGCGTCGTTGCCGCTCTTGTCGCTGCGCACCCGGTATTGGGGTTCGTCCGGCGATGCCCGCACCGTGCGCCCGGCAGCCTCGGTGTCGGAGGTGATCTTCTCCTCGACGGTGCCCTCGGCCGTGCTGCCGTGGCTCTGCCAGGTCACCTTGTCACCGGTGGTGAACTTCTGTTCTGCCATATGGTTGCGGATACCCGTAGCGGGACCCGCTACTCGTGGGGTACATGTCGAGTACACGCATTACCGGCGACAGTATCGGCAGCATGGGGGGACCATGGCTAAGTTCCCGGACGTGGTGGTGACCGGCATCGCCATGACGACGGCTCTGGGCACGGACGTGGAGTCGACGTGGCGGGCGCTACTGGACGGGCGCAGCGGTATCCGGTACCTGCCGGACTCGTTCGTCGACGAGTTCGACCTGCCGGTCCGCATCGGGGGGCACCTGCTGGAGACCTTCGACGAGGAGCTGACCCCCGAGGAGGTCGCGAACCACTCGTACATCCAGCGGATGGCCCTGGTGCTCGGCCGGCGGGTGTGGGAGAACGCCGGTTCGCCCGAGGTGGATCCGCGCCGGTTGGCCGTGTCGATCGGCACCGGGATGGGCGGCATCGAGATGATGATCTTCGCGTACGACGACCTGCGCCAACGCGGATATGGCGCCGTCGCACCGAACGCGGTGCAGCAATACGTGCCCAGCGCGCCGTCCACCGCGGTCGCGGTGGATCACCATGCCCGCGCCGGGATGGTGACCCCGGTGTCGGCATGCGCGTCGGGCTCCGAGGGGGTGGCCCAGGCGTGGCGGCAGATCATCTTCGGCGACGCCGACATCGCGATCTGCGGGGGAGTGGAGTCCCGCATCGAAGCGGTGCCGATCGCCGCGTTCGCCAAGATGCGCATCGTGATGTCGACCAACAACGATGACCCCCAGGGCGCCTGCCGGCCCTTCGACAAGGACCGCGACGGCTTCGTGTTCGGGGAGGGCGGCGCGCTGCTGGTGATCGAGACCGAGGAGCACGCGAGGGCTCGGGGTGCCCGGATCGTGGGCCGGTTGATGGGGGCCAGCGTCACCTCGGACGGTTACCACATGGTGGCCCCCGATCCCAACGGCGAGCGGGCGGGCCACGCGATGGCCCGGGCGATCGAGCTCGCCGGCCTGTCACCGATCGACATCGACCACGTCAACGCGCACGCGACCGGAACCACGGTGGGCGACGTCGCCGAAGCGGTGGCGATCAACAACGCACTGGGCAGCCACTCACCTGCGGTGTACGCGCCGAAGGGGGCGCTCGGGCATTCGGTGGGGGCGGTGGGTGCGGTCGAGTCGGTTCTGACGCTGTTGGCCCTGCGCGACGGCGTGGTGCCGGCGACGCGCAATCTGAAGAACCTGGACCCGGACATCCACCTCGATGTGGTGGCAGGCAGCCCGCGGCCCGGCAACTACCAGTACGCGATCAACAATTCGTTCGGGTTCGGCGGCCACAACGTGTCGCTGGTGTTCGGCCGCCCCTAGCGACGCCGAAACTGCAACGGAACAGGGCGTTTCTCGACCTTCTGCCGCCGGAATGCAGGTTGCGCCGGCAGCGGGGTCAGGCTTTGACGAGGGTGAACTGACCCAGTTCGCTGATGCCACGGTTGAAGAAGTCGCTGCATCCGGTCAGGTACTTCATGTACCGCTGGTAGACCTCTTCGGACGTGGCCGCGACGGACTCGTCGTGATGGGCCTCCAGCGCCTCGGCCCAGGTGTCGAGGGTGCGCACATAGTCCTTGTTCAGGTACTGCTTGTGCTCCAGCGTGAACCCGGCATCGGTGGACAGTTCGACGATGTTGTCTTCGCCGGGAACCGAGCCGCCGGGGAAGATCTCCTTGGCGATGAACCGCATGAACTTGAGGTCGGTCATCGTGATCGGAATGCCCAATTCGGGCCACTTCTTCAGCGGATGGCCGAGGATGGCCTGCAGCAGCATCCGGCCACCGCTGGGCAGCACGCTGCTGCACATCTTGAAGAACGGGGCGTAACGCTCCTGCGGGAACGCCTCGATGGCTTCGATGCTGACGATGCGGTCGACGGGTTCCTCGAACTGCTCCCAGCCGCGCAGCAGGATGCGCCGGGACCGCTGCGTGTCGAGGCCGTCGAGCAGTTCCTGGGCGAACTTGTGTTGGTTGCGGCTCAACGTCAGGCCGATGACGTTGACGTCGTACTTCTCCACCGCACGGCGGAGCACCGAGCCCCAACCGCAACCGATGTCGAGCAGCGTCATACCCGGCCGCAGATCCAGCTTGCCCAACGCGAGGTCGATCTTGGCCAGCTGCGCCTCGGCCAGCGTCATGTCGTCGCGTTCGTAATAGGCGCAACTGTAGGTCCGGGACGGATCCTGGAAGAGGCCGAAGAAGTCGTCGGAGAGGTCGTAGTGCGCCTGAACCTCGTCGAAGTGGGGCTCCATGTTCTTGCCCGCCTCGGGCGGGTTCACCGTGCTCTTGACCATCCCCGACCGACCTCCATCCGAAAAAGCGGATTCTCGTTCCGTGTGGGCATCCAGGTTACGCGCGTACCCAAATTACTACACGGGCGTCATTTACGGTTTCTCGCAGGTGAATTGGACGACGTCGGTGTAGCCGTCGCGGAACAGGTCGGCGCACCCGGTCAGGTACTTGTAGAAGCGCTCGTAGATCTCCTCCGAGGTGATCGCGATCGCCTCGTCCTTCTTGTCCTTGAGGTTCGAGGCCCAGGTGTCGAGCGTCTTGACGTAGTGCGGCTGCAGGTGCTGCTCGCGGGTGACGTTGTAGCCGTTACGAGTCGCCGCGTCGGTGACCTGAGCGGCCAGCGGTAGACGACCGCCGGGGTAGATCTCGTCCATGATGAACTTGATGAAGCGCACTTTCGACATGGTCAGCGGCAGCTTCTTGGCTTTGATCTCGTCATCGCTGGGGATGATGATCGTGTGTAGCAGCATCACACCGTCGTCGGGCATCCAGCTGAAGGTCTTCTTGAAGTAGTCGTCGTACTTGTTGAAGCCGAAGTGCTCGAACGCGCCGATCGACACGACCCGGTCGACCTTGCCGTCGAACTCCTCCCACGGCTGCAGCCGGACTTCCATGCTGCGGCTGGTGTCGATGTTGGGGAACCGGTTGGTCTCGATGTGCTGCTTCTGGTTCTCCGACAGCGTTAGGCCGATGACGTTGACGTCGTACTTCTCCACAGCGCGCTGGATGGTCGACCCCCAGCCGCAGCCGATGTCGAGCAGCGTCATGCCGGGTTCGAGGCCCAGCTTGCCGAGGGACAGGTCGACCTTGGCGAGCTGAGCCTCCTCGAGGGTCATGTCGTCGCGCTCGAAGTACGCGCAGCTGTAGGTCTGGGACGGGTCCTGCCAGAGCTTGAAGAAGTCGTTGGAGATGTCGTAGTGGAATTGGACTTCTTTCTTGTCCGAGCCGCGGGTCTGGGACGCGGATTTGGACAGCCAGGCGGATTCAGCGGTCTGGTTCGCTTGGTCGGTTGAGCTGTTAGGCATCAAGTGTCCTGTCGGCATGCAGATGTCACGCCCGGGCGGGACGCTGGTTCTCTACTACCCCGCCTGGAGAACGTGAAAACGGTCCGCGTCTGAATGTACGCGGCACGGGCCGCGCACCGGGCGACCCACGCCCATGACCGTCAAGATGGTGCTCATGAGCCGCAGCTCGCAGATCTACCTCAAGGCGTGCATCAACGGTGCCCGCACGCCGGACCAGCATCCGAACCTGCCCGTCACCCCCGCGGAGCTGGCCGCCGAAGCGGTGGCGGCGCACCGGGCGGGCGCCAGGGCCGTGCACATGCACCCCAAGGACGCCGAGGGCGCCGACTCGCTGCTCGCCGGTGAGGTCGACGCCGCGGTGGCCGCCGTGCGGGACGCGCTGCCGGGGCTGCCGCTCGGCGTGACGACCGGCTTCTGGGCGCTGCCCGATCCCGGGCAACGGCTCCGGGCGGTGCAGGGCTGGAGTGTGTTGCCGGACTTCGCGTCGCTGAACTGGCATGAGCCCGGTTCTCCGGAACTCGCCGAACTGCTGCTCGGTCGTGGGCTCGGCGTGGAGGTCGGCATCTTCCACGCCGAGGCGGCGCAGTCCTGGGCGGCCTCGGGCATCGCGCAGCACTGCATGCGCGTGATGATCGAACTCGGGTCGGACGCCGACACGGCGACGGCCGACGAACTGCTGGGCATCGTCGCCGCAGCGAACTCGCCGGCGCCGATTCTGTTGCACGGATTCGACGCCAGTTGTTGGCCGCTGCTGCAACACGCCGGGGTACGGGGGCTGCAGACGCGCATCGGCCTGGAGGACACGCTGCAGATGCCCGACGGTGCCGCCGCCGCCGGCAATGCGGCCCTGGGCTCGGCCGCGGTGGAGCTGTTCAGTCGGTAGAGGCGCCGAGCGCGAAGTCGGCGAAATCGAATCCCGGGACCACCACGCAGCTCACCAGGCAGGGCTGGGCGTCGCGGGGGCGGGCGCGCTGCCAGTGCCCGGGCGGCACGACGAACTGCGGGATCTCGCCCGCGTCGAGGTCGGCGCCGAGGAGGTGGGTGGTCGCCGATTCCTGCTGGGCACCGACCTCCAGCAGCAGTGGCCCGCCGAAGTGGTACAGCCACAGTTCGGCGCTGCGCACGGTGTGCCAGGCGGACTGCTGCCCCGGCATGAGCAGGTACAGGATCGCCGTTCCCGCGTTGCGGACCCCCGTGTAATCCGGAGGCAACGCCGACTGCGGGATCGTGAGATCGCTGCGCCAGGTTTCCTTGAACCAGCCCCCTTCCGGGTGCGGGGAGAGGTCCAGGCGACGCGCCCACTCGGGAAGATCGCTCATCGGCTCACCCTAGTAGTCTTCCCGCCATGGCTCGCGCGCTTCCGGGGTGGTTGGTCGCGCTGTGCGCGTTGCTCATCGCCGTCAGCGCGTGGCTGCCGTGGCTCACATCCGCCGACGGGGCCCGCGCCAACGCGATCGGGGGGGTGGCCGGCGCGATGCCGGTGCCTCCGCCCGCCTTCGGGGTGGGCCAGCTGGTGGTGCTGCTGGCGGCAACACTGGTGGTCGCGGGCGCGATGGCGGCGCGGGGAATCTCCGGGCGCATGGCTTCCACGGCGGCACTGGCGATTTCGGTGGTGCTGGTCGTGCTCGCGGTGTGGTTCTACCGACTCTACGTCTATCCGCCGGTGTCGGCGGGATACGGTCTGTACGTCGCCGCGGCGCTGGCGCTGGCCTCAGCGCTGCTCTCGATCTGGGCGATGCTCTCGGCGTGGACGTCGTCGGTGCCGGCCACCGTGCGATGACCGGCTTCGTCGAGCCGGTCACGTTGACCGGTGACCGCTGGGTTCGGCTGGAACCGCTTGCCCCCGAACATCTCCCGGAGATCGAGGCTGCAGCCGCCGACGGCGAGCTGGGCCGGCTGTGGTTCACCGGCACGCCGCGGGCGGGCCGGGCGCGCGACTGGCTCGACATGCGACTCGGCCTGCAGCGGCCGGACACCGGCTTGACCTTCGTGGTGCGCGGAAGCGACGGGGCGCTGATCGGGTCCTCGAGCTATCTCAACGTCGACGGCGCCAACCGGCGGCTGGAGATCGGCAACACCTGGTACGTCGACGCGGTGCGACGCACCGGCGTCAACAGCGAGACCAAGCTGTTGATGCTGAGTCACGCGTTCGACGTTCTGGGTTGCGTCGCAGTCGAATTCCGCACCCACTTCTTCAACTTCACCAGCCGGGCCGCGATCGAGCGCCTCGGCGCAAAGCTCGATGGGATCCTGCGCAGTCATCAGCTGCTGCCCGACGGCTCCCGCCGGGACACCGCGGTGTATTCGATTCTTGATATCGAGTGGCCGGCCGTGCGGTCCAACCTGCGGTTGCGGCTGGACCGCCACGGCTGAGCCGCCGGACTATTCGGCGTCGATCGTCGTGGTCTTGATCGACTTCTGCGTGCCGGCGTGGCTGACCTCGATCTTGCGCGGTTTGGCCTTCTCGGCCACCGGGATCGTCACGGTGAGCACGCCGTTCTCGTAGGTTGCCGAGATGGCGCCCGTGTCGATGCCTTCGCCGAGAGAGAGCTGCCTGCGGTAGCTGCCGAAGAACCTCTCGTTGGCCAGCCACTGCGCCGACTCGTCCGAACGTGCGGTGCGGTGCGCCGAGATGGTCAGCGTGCCGTTGTCGACGTTCACGTCGACCGATCCCGGATCGACACCGGGCAGGTCGGCGGTCAGCACGTAGTGGTCGTCGATCTTGCAGAGGTCCATCGGCATGAACCGTGGGGCTCGGTTTGATCCGGTCTGGCTGGTCAGCAAGCCCCGGGTCAAGGCATCAAGGTCACTGAACGGATCAAAGCGGAGCACAGCAATCCACCTCCTACCTCACTCAGAGCCCGCCACCCCGGCGGGCAGCCAAATCACTGTGCAGCAGCGAGATTAGCACTCGACCATGGAGAGTGCCAGCCCTGGCGCCGAATTTTCCGGCTCATCTCAGGGCCCGGATCTGGGCTCCGCGCAGGTGTGCACGGCAGTGATCGCAGACGAGCGCGGGTGCGAACCTGCGCCCGCAGGCGGTGTGGGTCAGCAGCACCGCGGGTCCCTCCGGGGACGGGAACCAGCGCTGCGCCCAGTCCAGCGCGCACACCAGTACCGGGAAGAACGCGAGCCCCTTCTCGGTCAACCGGTAGCGACCGCCGTCCTGGCCGAGGATCCCTTCATCGGTGAACACCGACAGCCGGCCCGCGATGGTGGCCGGCGGGGCTCCGAGCTGACTTTGGAAGTCGGTGAACCGGCCGATGCCGACGAACGCGGCGACCAGTAGGGCGAACGCCCACCGGTCGCCGATGACACTCATGGTCTGCGGGAACAGCACCGCGGCCCCGCAGCGGCGGGCACTGGAGCGCCGCCGGTTCGTGCCGGCCGGGATCGACCGCGCCCATGACCCGCTCGGTCCCCATTGTGCGACAACATCTTTCCCGTCGGCGCCGCTGCCGCAGGAACGGCAGGTAATCTCCGGCCGGAAGTCCCGGCCGCAGCCGGTGTGGTGCATCTGCGGCAGGGGTTCGGCGTGGTCGGGTACCCACCGTCGTTCCCATTCCCAGACCGAGGTGAGCATCGGCCACAGCGAGCGGCTCTTCGGCGTGAGTAGATACTCCGAACGCGAAGGGTTGTCCTGGTACTGCCGCCGGACCAGCAGCTCATCGCCCGCCAGCGAGTTGAGCCGATTCGACAGCACCGCATTGGACACCGGAAGTGCGGCGGTGAAGTCGCCGTAGCGGCGGGTCCCCAGCATGGCCCGCTGCACGATGAGCAGCGTCCACTCGTCCCCGAGTAGGCCGAGCATCCGCGCTACGGCGTTGGGTGCCTCCGGCAACTACAGCCCGATCGCCGCGGCGGCCGAGTCGGTGTCCCGCCACCGCGGAAGGTCGGATCCGGGTGCCCACGTGGAATGCGTACCGCTGGAGATGCGTTCGGGCAACAGCAGTTTGCACACCGGTCCGTCCTCGACCCGGGCCGCATCGAACACGAGGCAGTACGACGCGTCGGCGTTCATGTCGGTGGTCAGCGTGATGAGGTAGCCGTCGTCCTCGGCGACATTGGGCCGCGGAGCCGCCCCGGCGGCGACATCGGAGCGGGGCGCCATCGCGGTTTCGCTGCCGAACACGCCCTCGCCAAAGGCGTAGTGCGTCTCGGTTCCGGTGTGCAGGTCGTGGCGGAGCAGGCCGTCGAACAGGAACCAGCCGGGCTTGCCGGTGGCCGCGTAGGTGTAGCGGTGCGGGCGGCCCGCGTAGCCGGGATTGATCATCCCGAACTCGCTGAGGCAGTCGGACAACGGCTCCTCGCGGACCTGACCGGTGACCAGGTTGAAGCGCCACCGGTGCAGCCGCGTCTGCATGCCGTCCAGGGAGAGACTGCGGAAGATCTGCTGCCACTTGCGGCTCATGCCGTTGTCGATGCCCTGGGTGGGTTCGGGATCACCCTGGAAGAAGCCGTCCAGCACGATCTCGTCACCGTCCTCGTAGGCGTTGGGGAAGTGCAGCACGTAGGTCGGGTCGGTCTCGAACCACCTGATCTGGGAGGTGTCGCCGCGGCGTGGGACGACCGCAAATCGCGACGGCAGGTCCCGGTGGAACCGCGGCAGGTGGATGTTGTGCTCGAGCAGGGAGGTGTCCCAGAACAGCGGGAAATCGTTGAGAATCACGTAATTCTCAGTGAACGCCATGTCGTGCGGCAGCCGCGGGCCGGGCAGCGGGACGTCGACGCTGTGCACCACCTCCCCGGCGGCGCTGACCACGCCGTAGCGCATATGTGGCGCCTGCTTGCTGTAGTGGAAGAACAGCAGTTCGCCGGTGCGGTCGTCGACCTTGGGGTGCGCGGACACGCCCCAGTCGGTGGGAAATGTGCCGTGCCAGTTCTCCTTGCCGAGGTCCTCGCCGCTGCACGGGTCGATGCGGTACAGGTCGCCGCATTGGTAGTGGCTGGTCAGTGCGACACCCCGGTGCACGATGACGTCGGTGGAGGACGCGTCTTTCATCAGGGTGCGTGCGCCCCAGCCGTAGTCGCGGCGGGCGAGTTCGATGGGTTCGGCGATCCCGGGCCACAGCGGTCCGCCGGCCTCGTTCTCGGCGATGAAACCGTCGGTACGGACAAAGCGGTTGCGGTAGAACGCTTTTCCGTCCCGGAATCCGACGATGTGCAGCATGCCGTCGCCGTCGAACGGGTGGTAGTACTTCAGGGCGGGGTGCAGCGGGTTCTCCGTGTTGCGCAGGTACACGCCGTCGAGGTCGGCCGGGATCTGCCCCTCCACGACGCGGAGGTCGTCGTCGTCCCACTCGGTGGTCTGGGGGCGCCACGGTCCGGTCCGGTAGGGGTGGTCGTCGTCTTCGGGCAGCGTCGAGAGGTACTTGCCGACGATTTCGGGGTGGGGCGATGTCATGGCGTCCTTCCGACGACGAAGCTGACCGTGGTGGCGGTGCTGCCGCCGAAGTTCAAGGTGGCGAAGGTCTTTGCGTCGTCGATTTGGTAGGCGCCCGCGGTGCCGCTGACCTGACGTGCCGCGTCGAGCAGCATCCTGACCCCGGACGCGCCGACGGGATGTCCGCCGCCGATCAGGCCGCCGCTGGGGTTGATCGGGAGCCGGCCGCCGGGCGCGATGTCGCCCTGTTCGATCGCCTTCCAGGACTCGCCGGGCGCGGTCAGGCCGATGTGGTCGATCGCCAGGTATTCGCTCGGGGTGAAGCAGTCGTGCACCTCGAAGCCGTGGACGTCGTCGAGCGTGACCTCGGCGCGGCAGAACGCGTCGAGCACTGTCGTCCGCACGTGGGGCAGCACGTAGGGTTCGCCGGCCGAATGGTCCAGTTTCTGCTGCAGGCCGAGGCCGACGGTGCGGTGACCCCAACCGTCGATGCGGCCGAGCGGACGCGCGGCGGGATGGTCGCGCAGCCAGTCGTCGCTGACCAGGACCACGCCGGCGCCGCCGTCGGTGAGCTGACTGCAGTCCAGTCGCCGCAGCCTGCCCTCGACCACAGGGTTGGTGACGTCGTCGGCGGTGACGGGGTCGGGAATCGACCAATCGCGGGTCTGCGCCTGCGGGTTGCGCTTGGCGTTCGCGTAGTTCAACGCCGCGATCGCGTGCAGGTGGGCTCCGTCGATGCCGTACCGACGGTCGTACTCCGCGGCGACGGATTCGAACATGGACGGCCACATGAACTTCGCGTCGCAGCCTTCGTGTTCGGTCCACGCCGCTGCGCCGAGGATGGCGGTGGCGACGTCGCCGGGGACCGTCTTCTCCAACTCCACGCCGAGTACCAGTGCCGAGGCGTAGGCGCCCGAGCGCAGATCGGCCATCGCGGCCAGCACCGCGGCGCTGCCCGACGCGCAGGCTGCCTCGTGACGCACCGCGGGAGTCCCCCACAGCCCGGGGTCGACGGTGGCGGGCATGGCGCCGAGTTGACCCTGGCCGGCGAACAGCTCGCCGAAGGCGTTGGCGACGTGCACGACGCCGATCTGGCCGGCGCCGACCTTCGCCGCGTGCAGCGTCGACGTGACGACCTCGGCGGTCAGCCCGGCGAAGTCCAGGCCTTCCTTGGCGTAGTTGCGTGCGAAGTCGCTCTGGTAGCCACCCAGGATCCAGACGCCGGCCGCACACATGCCGGCACCGTACTACAACTAACAGAGTGACTGGAAGAGGCGGCCCCGCCGGCTCCTGTCTGAACCGACGAGACCTCGACAGCGGCGACGGTCGACCATCGTCGTTGTCTGCCGCCCTGCATTGCCCCCGCGCCCGACGCGCAAACCCGGGCCGCGTGTACATGTCGGAACGGATGGGGAAGTCTGTACGAATGACTGAAACGTCCAGCCATGCGCTGGCCAAGCGGATGGCGGAGCTGGCCCGGGCGGTGGCCACCCCTCGCCGCGTCGAGGATGTGTTGTCCGATGTCACCGGTGAAGTCCTGGATCTGATCCCCGGTGTCGATGCGGCCGGCATCCTGTTCGTCGGTAAGGGGGGACGCTTCGAAACCGTGGCCGGCACTTCTGAGCTGCCA
The DNA here is from genome assembly GCF_054786995.1 of Mycobacterium sp. ZZG. Lineage (NCBI taxonomy): Bacteria > Bacillati > Actinomycetota > Actinomycetes > Mycobacteriales > Mycobacteriaceae > Mycobacterium > Mycobacterium sp. ZZG. The sequence goes on along the minus strand of NZ_JBTBFV010000006.1, from coordinate 85,331 downwards.
CATCGCCTCGACGAACTGCAGATGACGTTCCGGGAGGGGCCATGCCTCGACGCCGCGCTGGATGAGGTGGTGGTGCGCACCGACGACTTCCGCACCGAACGGCGCTGGCCGCAGTATGCGCCCGCCGCCGCGGAGATCGGTGTGCTGAGTGGTCTGTCGTTCAAGCTCTACACCAGTGGAAAGACCGCGGGAGCGCTCAATTTGTTCGCGCTGAGGCCGCACGTGTTCGACGACGAGGCCGAGACGATCGGCGCGGTGCTCGCGGCCCATGCGGCCGCCGCGATCCTGGCCAGCCGGGAGAACGAGCAGCTGACCTCGGCACTGTCGACGCGAGACCGCATCGGCCAGGCCAAGGGCATCATCATGGAGCGGTACAACGTCGATGACATCGCCGCCTTCGAGATGCTGCGCAGACTTTCGCAGGACAGCAACACCAAGCTCGTCGACGTCGCGGGCAAGGTGATCGAGACCCGGGGCACTTGACCGGCCGCGGGGTCAGAGCCCGCGGGGCCGGATCAGGAACGTCTCTTCGGTCAGGCCGCACTACCTGCTGGCTGGAAGTGCGCTGCGCAGCCCGACGGTCAGGCGTCCGGCATGCTGGCCGGCGGGAGCCCGCAGCGGGCGCGGAAATCGATCATCGGCTGCCGGATGCCGCGCAGCTCGGAGGCTACCTGCGGGCTCGTGTCCATGTAGGACTCGACCTTGGCTCGCCGTTCTTCGGGCGGCAGACCGCGCAGACTGGTGAAGAACCAGTTCACGTCCGGGTGGGTGAACATGTAGGCCGACAGCGATGCGGACACCCCGGACAGGATGCCGGCCTGGTCGGCGATCGAGCAGTTGGGGGCCGGGGCCGGCTGTGCCGCCGCGAGCGGGCCGGAGCCGAGCAACGCGGCCCCGGCGAGCACCACCGCACCTGCAGATCGGACGAGAACAGACATACCCACTCCTTTTCGTGGTCGAGTCAACATGCCAGGGATCCTGCGACCGTCAATTGTCATCGTCGTCGTCACCGCTGCCGAATGCGGCGCCTCCGCCATATCCCACGTCGTGCCGTTCCCGCTGTGGGTTCAGAGCGATACTGATGTCGTCGTCGTAGCAGAACATGTCCAGCTCGCACCACGGATACTCGGTGGGGAACGGTCCGGACAGGACCGGGGCGGCACCGGCCACCGCGGCGGACGTCACCGCGCCGGCCACGGCGCCGGCCGCCAGCAACGGAATTGCCAAGTAGGACTTGCGCATCACTACCTCCCGACCCGATCACCAACGTTCCGCGGGCCGGTAATCGGCTGCGCTGGAGCTCAATCTGCCGTCGGCGGAGGGTAGTGACATCCCCCAGGATGGGGGAAATGGCGAGTGGAAAGTACGCCTCGTTGCCGGGCTGTCAGAGATCAGCCGAAGCAACTGTCAAGCATCAGTCGAAACAGACAGCGAACAAGGACTCGGCACTCGCCCCATGAACCGTCCCGGGTCCGGGGATGATCGGGACGACCCGTGTGCGGGGCGGTATGCGTTGGCTGAGGCCCCTAACCGAAGAATCCGGCTGTCGGCTGAGCGCCGCGCTCAACCACGCGAACCAGCTTCGCGTTGACGAATTCCTTGATGCCCAGCGGACCGAGCTCACGTCCGTAACCGGAGCGTTTGATACCTCCGAAGGGCAACTGCGGTTCTGAGCTGGTGGGGTAGTTGATCCACACCATGCCGGCCTCCAGTCGGGCGGCCAGGTCCCGGGCCCGTTGCTCATCCCCGCTCCACACCGAACCACCGAGTGCGAAGGGCGTAGCGTTGGCGAGCTCGATGGCCTCAGCTTCAGTTTCGACCCGGTACACCTGCGCCGCCGGACCGAAAAACTCCGTATAGAAGGCCGGATTGTCCGGTGTGATATCGGTCAAGATGGTCGGCTGGACGTAGGCACCGGGGCGGTCGATGCGTCCTCCGCCGAGTACCAGGGTGGCGCCGCCGGCGACTGCCTGTTGAATCTGCCCGATCAGGCGTTGTGCGGCCTGCTCAGAGCTGAGCGGGGCAAGGGTGGTGGCCTCGTCGGTCGGGTCTCCTGGCCTCAGCGCGCCCATTCGGTCCCGCATAGCCTCCAGGAAGCGGTCGTAGAGGTCGCCGAGGACGATGAATCGCTTCGCGGCGACGCAACTCTGGCCGCAGTTCGCCGTGCGCGCGGTCACCGCGAAGTCCAGCGTGCGCTCGAAGTCCTCATCGTCGAGCACGATGAACGGATCGCTGCCGCCGAGTTCGAGCACTGTCTTCTTCACCTCGTGGCCCGCACTCTCGGCGACCGCTTGGCCGGCGGCGTCGCTCCCGGTCAGCGAGACTCCGCGCACCAGGGTATTCGGAATGATCTTCTCCACCGTGCGACCGGGCACGAGCAAGTTCACGTAAACGCCGCGCGGCAGGCCCGCGTCGGTCAGGAGTTTCTCGATGGCGATCGAGCATTGGGGACATTGGCTCGCGTGTTTCAGCACGATGGTGTTGCCGGCGGCGATGTTGGGCGCCGCGAAGCGGGCAACCTGGTATATCGGGAAATTCCACGGCATGACGCCGAGCAGTACGCCCAATGGCTCGTAGCGTATCTGCGCACTGCCCGCGTCCGCGTTGAGCGGTTCGGCCTCAAGCAGCGTCGCGGCGTTTTCTGCGTAGTAGCGGAAGATCTCGGCGCTCAGATTCACTTCGCCACGCGCCTCGTGACGAAGCTTGCCCATCTCCAATGTCACCAGGCTGCTGAGCTCGTCGACGCGTTCCAGCATCAGGTCGGCGGCGCGGGCGAGCACGGCCACCCGTTCGCTGACAGGACGCTCTCGCCAGGACAGGAAGGCCTGGTGGGCGTCGTCGACCGCGTGATCGACCTGTTCGTCGCTCATCGGTTGGAACTCGCGCAGCAACTCTCCGCTGGCCGGGTTGACGGTGGCAATCGGTGAACGGTGTTCGACCCCGACCGAAGGTGAATTCATGGTCTCCCCTTTGCGTGCAGCGGATTCCTGCTTGCGATGTTCTGGATTGATCGCACGTTCGACGGTCCCTGCATGGCAGCCGACATCTTCGGAGTGTGGCAATCCGGCAGCGCGCGAATCTTCAACTCGGTCATACCGATTTCGCCAGGCGGATTCGTCCCGTCAGAACCACGGCCGAGGGCGGCTCCGCGCGCGCCCTTTCACCTATGTGGGGTTGGGCTTTCTCAACAGCTACTTTCGCAGTTGACTGTGAGCCGCGATCCAACAGTTGAGTGCCCCCGGCAGGATTCGAACCTGCGACACCGGCTTTAGGAGAGCCGTGCTCTATCCCCTGAGCTACGGGGGCAGCTACGGGACGATGCCGGTGGGAGCTTACCCTCCCGTTGTCGCGGGCCCGCACCGGCCGATCCCAGGTATGGCAAAAGTGACAAAACTCTGCGGAGTGGCCGGTAGCGTTTCCACCGTGGAGCTGACTCTGCAACGTCTCGGCGCCTGGTTGGGCAGCATCATGATCCTGCTCTACGGCGCCAGTTTCTCCGGTGTGGCCCAACTGTTCCCGCCGCTGTCCCCGGCCGCGTCGGCGGACGAGATCGCCGCGTTCTTCGTCGACCACAAACTCTGGATCCGGTTCGGCGTCTCCGGTGCGCTGCTCAGCGCCGTGCTCGGGCTGCCGTTCCTGGCGACTATCGTCCTGCGGATCCGCCGGGTCGAAGGACGCTGGGGAATGCTGTCCACGACCCAGCTGATGGCCGCCACCGTGTTCGTCCCGGCGCTGCTGTTCCCGCAGTTCTTCCTCGGCGTGGCCGCCTACCGCCCCGAGGAGCGCTCCGCGGAACTCACCCAGGCCCTCAATGACGTGTTCTGGCTTTGGTTCATCGGCATCGTCGGCACCATCATCATCCAGAACCTCTCCCTGGCCGTCGCGACGTTCATCGACAAGACCGACCCGCCGACGTTCCCCCGCTGGTACGGCTACCTCAACCTGTGGGTGGCGACGCTGTCGCTGCCCGGTTGCGTGGTGGTGGTCTTCAACGACGGGCCGCTGGCCTGGAACGGTGTATTCGCCTTCTACATCCCCGGTTTGGTGCTCGTGGTGTGGCTGTTCGCCACCACCGCGGTGATGCTGAAGTCCATCAGAGCCCAGCAGCGCAGCGAGGCGACGGCGACGGCGCAGGCCCAACCCGCGTGACCGACACGGCCGCCCCGCCCCGTCCCGCCCGCAGAATCCCCGGCGAGAGCGGCACCTGGGTCTTCCTGTTCGGCGACATGCTGGTCTTCGGAGCGTTCTTCGTGACCTTCCTGGTGGAGCGCGCCAAAGCGCCGGAAGTGTTCGACACCGCCCGCGCCACGCTGCATCTGGGCGTCGCCGTCACCAACACGCTCGTGCTGCTCACCAGTTCGCTGGGCGTGGTGCTGGCGCTCAACGCTCTGCGCGCCGGCGCCGGGGTGATCGCCACCCGCGCTGTCGCTGCGGCCATGCTGTGCGGGCTGGTCTTCATCGGTCTGAAGGTGTTCGAGTACGTCGCACTCGCGGCGGCCGGGCACGGCCCAGGCGCCAACGACTTTTACCTGTACTACGTCATCCTCACCGGGCTGCACCTGTTCCACGTATGCCTCGGGCTCGGCGCGCTGTCGTTCGTGCTCAGTCAGACCCGGCGCGCCGAACTGGGGCCCACCCGCACCGCGCTGGTCGAGGGCGGCGCTTGCTTCTGGCACCTGGTCGACCTGCTGTGGATCTTCTTGTTCGCGCTGCTGTACCTGGTGAGCTGAATGACCGCGTTGAGTCTGCTGACGAATCGGGCCGGGGCGACCTGGCTGTTCCTCGTCGCCGCGACCGTCGTGTCGTGGGCGGTCGGTGCCGAGCACGGCACCGGATCGGTGGTGGCCGTGGTCGTCCTGGCCATCGCCGCGATCAAGGTGCGCCTCGTCGGGCTCGACTTCATGGAGTTGCGGCACGCACCGATCCCGCTGCGCGCGGCGTTCGAGCTGTATTGCGTGGGCATGTGGGCGCTGCTGTCGGCCCTCTACCTGTGGCTCTAGCTATTGCAGTAGCTCCATCACCTTGCCGAAAGCGTCGGCGTGCCGCATCTGCACGATCAGATAGCTGATGCCGTAGTCGTCGCGGTACCCACGGATTCGCTCGGCGATATCCTCGGCGGACCCCGACAGCACGCCGGGATGGCGCAGCAACTGCTCGTCGGTGAGCCCCGGCAGCGAGATCCGGGGGATAGTCAGATCCGGCACGCCGGAACCGTCGACCGGCATCGCCGTGATCGCCAGGTTGAGTTCCAGTTCGGCGAACCGCGCCCCGGCCGCCTCCCGCACGAACGCGATCCGCTCAGCCAGCGGATCCTCGTCGGCCGAGGCCGCACGGTCACCGCCGGTGAGGCCGATGATGTGCGCTGAACGGGCCGCGATCCGCAGCACTCGGTCGCCGTTGCCGGCGATCATGATCGGGACATCGGGCAGCTGCGCGGCCATGTACTCCGTCGTCGACCGCAGGTGGTCGACGCGTTGTCCGGCGCTGGGGAAGGGGATGCCGGCGGCGTCGAACTCCTCCTTGACGTAGCCGGTGCCCAGACCGAGCTCGAACCGTCCGTCGCTGATGTCGCGCAGTGCCGCGACGTCGCGCGCCAGCAGCGCGGGACGGTAGAACGCCGCGTTGATGACGAAGGTGCCGACCCGCAGCGTCGAGGTCGCCGTCGCGACCGCGGTCAGCACCGGGAACGGCGCCGGACCGCCGAGGTGATCAGGCACATGCAGGACGTCGAAACCGAGGCTTTCGGCGCGTCGCGCGTTCTCGACGATCTGGGCCCGGGAACCGGTCCGCGTCAGCCCGATCCCGAACCGGAAGTTCTTTGCCACATCGTGATGGTAGGTCCAGGTTTGAATCGGAATCGGCAGGGGCATATACGCAATCGACTTTCATCGCCCCGATCCGGCCCGTCGTCGAATTATCCGACGGGCCGGATCAAATTTTCGTGTGAGGCCCAGACATGGCAGACGTTCCAACTCTCGGGGTCGAAGAGGAGTTCCTCCTCGTCGACCCGGGTTCGGGCCAACCCACCGCGCTCAACCGCGAGGTCGCCGAACGCGCCGCCGAGCAGGATGTGGAACTGCAGCTGGAGCTCACCAGCTGCCAGGTCGAGACCGCCACCGGCGTCGCCGAGGACGTCGGAGAGCTGCGCGAGCAACTGACCCGGCTGCGACGGGTCTCGGCCGAAGCGGCCGAGCGGGCCGGTGCCCGGCTGCTGGCGGTCGGGCTGCCGCCGACCCTGCCGCACGATTTCCCGGTCACCGACACGCCGCGGTACCGCGACATCGGCGAGCGCTACGGCATGATCGCCCACGAGCAGGGCATCTGCGGATGCCACGTGCACGTCGCGGTGCCCGACCGAGATGCCGCTGTCGCCGTCAGCAACCGGCTGCGGCCGTGGTTGCCCCTGCTGCTCGCACTGACCGCGAACTCGGCGATCTACCGCAACGCCGACACCGGCCACGCGAGCTGGCGCAGCGTACTGTGGGCCCGCTGGCCCAGCGCGGGTCCGCCGCCGCATTTCGGCTCCGCCGACGAGTACGACGCCGCGGTACAGATGCTGTCGCACACCGGGGTGATTCGCGACGACGGAATGGTCTACTGGGACGTGCGGCCGTCGGCGAACTTCCCGACCGTGGAGGTGCGGGTGGCCGACGTGCCCGCGACGGTGACCGAGACCGTGCTGTTCGCCGCGCTGGTGCGCGGCTGCGTGATGACCGCCCTGGACGACGAACGACACGGTGAGCCCGTGCTGCCGCTGGCGCCGTACGCGCTCAAGGCCGCGTACTGGAAGGCGGCGCGGGAGGGCGTGGACGGCGACGGCGTCGACCTGGAGAACCATGCGCCCGCACCGATGTCAGCACTGCTGGCCGGTCTCGTCGACCGCATCGCGCCGGCGCTGGAGGCCACCGGCGACCTCCCGCTGGTGCGCGCGGGCCTCGAGCGTGTCACGACTGTCGGCAACGGCGCGCTGCGACAGCAGCGCGCGTGGCGCAGAAGGTATGACGTCGCTGACGTGCTGGCCGAAGTGGCCGCCGCAACGCTGGAGGAGACTAGGTGAGCGGCAGTTCGGCGAACACCGGGCTGCTCGGCTGCGAGGAACCACCCGGCGGTTCGACGGTGAACGCCAGCGCCCGCGACGACCCGAGATCGGGCAGCACGGCCGTGGTCGACGGCGCGACCGCCGCAGAGTCCATGGTCCCAGCTGAGTGCGGACCGGCGGCGTCGACCAGCCACATCTGGTACACGGTGCCCGGTTGCGGGGGCGGAACGTTGTTCATCACCAGCACCCCGGAATTGCGTTCACGCGAGAACACCACGGTCGCGGTGCCGCCGCCGGGGATCTCGCCGGAGATCGTGCGCACGTCGGGTGCGGCGAAGACCTGCTCGGCGGTCGTCGGTGCCGAGGCCGGCCGCAGCGCGTACCCGACGCCGACGGCGCCGAGGCCGATCACCACGGCGGCCGCCGCGGTCAGCACCGCGGCCGCGCGCCTGCGGGAGCGTGGCTGGGTGGGCAGAGACCGGACCGGGTCGTCGGCGATCTGGCGCAGCACCGCATCACGCAGGTGCGCGGGAGGTTCGACGGCGGTGGCGCTGGCAAGCACGGCCATGGTCTCCTGCACCGACCGCACCTCGGCCAGAAACGCCGCAGCGACATCAGGTTCCGCGGTGGCCAGCCGGTGGTCCACATCGGCCCGCTCGGCGCCGCTCAGCGCGTGCAGCGCGTAGGGCGTCGCGAGCGTCAGAAGCTCGTTCTGTGCGCTGGTCATGCCACCCCCAAACATCTGCGCAGGCCGCGGATACCGTCGCGCATCCGCGATTTGATTGTGGCCAGGTTCGCCGCCAACCGCTCGGAGACCTGGACGTAAGTCAGACCGTCGTAATAAGCCAACTGGATGCACTCCCGCTGGGTGTCGGTCAACGAACCCAGGCAGTCGGCCACCCGGCGGCGCTCGTCGTCGAGGAGCACCTCGTCGGCGACGTGATCGGTCGGCGGTTCCACCGAGGCGGCGCCGTAGCGGGACTCCCGGGTGCTGGCCGCCTGCTCGGCGCGCACCCGGTCCACCGCGCGGCGATGGGCCAGGGTCAGCAGCCAGGTCAGCGGCGACCCGGCCTCCGGGTTGTAGTTCGCCGCGTTGCGCCATACCTGCAGATAGATGTCCTGCGTCGTTTCCTCGCTGTAACCGGGGTCGCGCAGCACCCGGATGACCAGTCCGTAGACGCGGGACCGGGTGTGGTTGTAGAACGCGGCGAACGCGTCGGCATCGCGGCGGGCCACCTGGCGCAGAAGAGCGTCGAGTTCGGCGGTCACGAGCGGTAGCCTAGCGGCAGCTACCAGGACCGATGACGTCATGGCGATCGTGTCTCCAGCGGACCCCTGGTCAAGATCGTTCCGGAAGTTCCTTTGCCGACCGTCGCCCGGCCGTCACGGACTGTCGCCCGATCCTCGTCGGACCCCTCGGGAATTACCGGCACCCTGCGCAGCCACAACAGTGCGGCCTGGGTGCGCATGCTCATCCGGTTCATCAGCGGTGACAGCGGGGCGACGACCTGCAGCGCGAGGATCTGACCGACACCGGCCGGCCGGCGGGTACCCCGCATCGTCGCCACGATGGCCGGCTGCTGGTCGCGGTGCAGCGAGATCGTCACGTCGAGTCTTTCGTCGGGTTGCGGGGCCCGCACCAGATAGTGCCCGTCCACTCCGTTGAACGGTGACGTCCGGAACTTCTTGTCCACCATCACCGGTCGGTCGCCGCAGGGCGGAAGCAGGTATGCGTACCGGCCGCCGGCCGCGTTGTGGACCTCGGCGATGACACAGCGCAGCACTCCGCGGGCGTCGTGGCACCAGAACAGGGTCAGCGGGTTGAACTCCTGCCCGAGCACCCGCGGTTGCATCAGCGCGGTGACCGTTCCGCCGCCCAGGTCGATGCCCTTCTCCGCCAGGAACGCGTCGACCCTGCCCCGCAGGGTGTCCTGCGGCGCTTCCCACAGGTGGTCGCGGGCCTCGAAGCGGGCGAACGGCCGCAGCCATCCCGGCAGGCGGGGCAGCGCGTCCAGATCGACGAACCAGCTGTAGCTGCGGTGTTCGAAGTAATGGTGCACAGGTGCGCGCCGCAGGTGGGTGATGCGCGTGCGGTACACGGCCGCATTCCCGCGGTCGCCGCCTCGACAGTCGGATTTCACATCAGCTATTCGGAGCGGGGTCGGGCGTGGATGGGTCGGTTGCCGACGGGGGAGTCGGGTTGGGTCAGCAGATTGGCGTCAGCCTTGCGGATCCGACGATGTCCGCATGGCGCACCGACCCGACATCTGCCACGAGCGTGCGGCGGCCGCCAGTCCCCGCACCAGTGCGGAGGTCGCAGCGAACAGCCCGTCGTCGCTGGGCAGCCCGCTGCGGGGGCTCAGCCCGCGAACCCGCGGTGGGAGTTCAAGCTGGGTGCCGCCCCCGCGGACCCGGTTGACCGGATTGTCCGGGTGCAGGCCCCGGAGCTCTCTCGGGATCGCCTCCAGGTCGGTGACGACCCGGTAGCCGGGGATGCCGACATGGCGGGCGACGTGGTCGGTCAGGCCGCGATTGCGCCCACCGGCCAGGATCTGGGTGCTGCGCCCCAGCCGGCCGTAGCCGTGCAGGGACACCGCCACCTCGATGTGGTCGAGGAACTCCGCGAGCCGATCCGACTGCGCCGGGTCATAACGCGCCGAGGCCAGGTGGTGGGGGTAGCGGTCGGGATGACGCACCGTATACAGCGAAGCGCCCGCTGCGTCCGCGGCGCGTTCGGCGATCACATCGGTCATCTGCTCCAGGCCGCCGCCGTGGATGGCCAGGAACCCGAACCGGGACTTCAGCACCGAGTCCTCGACGACGGCCGGATCGGTGAGCAGCTCGGAGAGCGATTGCGGCCCGGCATCATCGGCGGACGCGCGGCGATGCGGCCAGCGACTCGGATCCCACCTCTCCAGGAACTGGATCCAGTTGTGGGGCAGCCCGTGATGGCGGGCACCGGCGAGGATGCGCTCGAGATAGCCGGGACGCGGCGGCCCGGCTTCGACGCGATGGTCGATGTACACCCACGCGCTCGACGGTCCCCGCTCGGTCATGACGGTGAGTTCGTCGCGCCGGTACCGCACCGGAACTCCTTCGGCACTGTCCAGCGTGGCCAGGTCGCGATCGGAGACCCGCCACACCACGCCGTGCACCACGCTGCCGGCCAGCGGTTCCACCGTCGCGACCCCGCGCTGGTTGATCAGCCAGTCGTGATCGGCCAGCGTCGCCGGGCGCGGGTCGGTGGCATCGGGGCATCGGCGCGCCATCTGCTGCACGCACAGATTCGACCCGTACGCGAAGTAGATATGCCGACCGCCCATTCAGCCGGTCAGCGTGAGATAGATCAGCACCACGTTCAACAGGGTAATCAGGCCGGCGACGATCCAGCCGAGCGTCGTGGTGAGCCGATGGTTGACGTCATCACCCATCAGTCGGGCGTCGGCGGTGAGCCGGACCAGCGGGATCAGTGCGAATGGGATCCCGAACGACAGCACCACCTGCGAGAGCACCAGGGCGCGGCTCGGATCCACCCCGGCGGCCAACACCGCCAGCGCGGGCAGCAGCGTGATCAGCCGGCGCGTGATCAGTGGCACCGACCGGCGGATCAGGCCCTGCATGATCATCGCGCCGGCGTATGCCCCGACCGACGACGACGCCAGCCCGGACGCCAGCAGGCCGATCGCGAACAGCAAGGCGACGGTGGGGCCGAGTGCGGTCTGCACCGCGGCGTGCGCGCCCTCGATCGAGTCGGTGTTCTCGACGCCCTGCAGATTGGTCGCCGCCACGAGAAGCATGGACAGATTGACCGCGCCGGCGACGAGCATCGCGATGCCGACATCCCAGCGGGTGACCCGGAGCAGCATCCGGCGGGTAGGTCCGGGTTCGGGATGGCCATGGCGGTCGCGGGCCAGCCCCGAATGAAGGTAGACGGCGTGCGGCATGACCGTCGCGCCGAGCATCGCCGCGGCGAGCAGGACGCTCTCGGGGCCGTCGAACCGCGGCAGCAGGCCCGCGACCGTGTCGTCGACCGGCGGCGGTGACGCGAAAAGACTTGTCAGGAAACCGATTGCGATGACCAGCAGCAGGCCGGTGATCACCCGCTCGAACATCCGTTGTCCGCGCTGGTCTTTGACGAGCAGCAACACCAGCGAGACCGCACCGGTGATCACGCCGCCGACGAGCAGTGGCAGGTCGAACAACAGGTAGAGCGCGATCGCTCCGCCCACTACCTCGGCCAGATCCGTTGCCATGGCCACTAATTCGGCCTGGAGCCAGTAGGCCAGCCGGGTGGGCCGGCCCATCCGACCACCGACCGCTTCGGGAAGCGACATACCGCTCACCAGCCCGAGCTTGGCGGACAGGTACTGCACCAGACAGGCCATCAGGTTGGCGGCCACGATGACCCACAGCAGCAGGAATCCGAACTGCGCGCCGGCGCTGACGTTCGCGGCCACGTTGCCGGGGTCGACGTAAGCGATCGCGGCGACGAATGCGGGCCCGAGCAGCACCCAGCGTGAGCGCGTCGGTGCTTCGGCCTGGCGCGTCACGGCACCCCTTTCCATCCGGCAATGCGAATAGAAAAGTTAGGTTAGCCGAAACCTAGGGGCCGGGCCAGTCCCGCGATGGTGCCGGAACAGCGGTCACCAGGGGCCGAGGCCGTATGCGCCGACCAACGGCCACACCCCGATACCGGTCCAGCCGCCGTAGTTCCACGGCGGTGGGGTGGTGGTGATCTGGGTGCTTCCGTTGGTCTCGCAGAACGTCACCGTCTTGCCGAGGTCCGTACAGTCCGGGGCGGCCGACGCGGTGGGGGCAAGGATCGCCGCCACCCCGAGAGCCACGAAAAGCCCTGTCGCAGAGCGAGACACGACGGTCACGGAATCAGAAGATGAACGGGCCGTAGCCTTCCCACGGGAACATGCCACCGCCGTACCACGGCATGGCGTATTGCCCGGGGGTCGAGCTGATCTGGGCGTTGCCCGGCGACTGGCAAACCTCGGTCCGCCCCCCGGCGCCCGCCGACGTCGTGGCGCAATTCGGCTGGGCAGACGCCGCAGGAGCTGCGGCGATGGCCACGGAAGCACCGCCGGCGACAAGGAGAGCAGCAACAGTGCTCAGGCGAGCCTTCATTTTCAGCATCCTTCCAGGGAGGGTTGCCGCTTAGCGTACAGACCTTCGCCGGTTATGGGAGGTAACTCCCGCGCGGTCACGATTCCGGGGGCAGCGTCGATGACGGCGGGGATCGCATTGACGACTCGAGCCGCGGTCGCCACCAGCCCGGCATGGTTGTGGTCGCCGTGGGGACTGCTCAGGCACAGGTCGAGCGTGTAGGACGGTTCGCCGGTGATCTCGATCCGGTAGGAGCCGCCGTGCTGAGCGGGCTGCGGCCACTCCGGGCACAGGTCATCACGCAGCCGGGTGACGTGCTCGAGGACCACGGCGACGTCTCCGTCCTTCATCCCGCGCACCTCGAAGCGGATCGCCGCGGTGGTGCCCTTCTCGATGCGGCCGGCGGCGATGTCGAAGGCCTCCGGCGCGGGGACACGCACATGGGTCTCGGTGACCTCGTCGAGGTCGATGCCCAATCCGGCGGCCAGCTGCCGCACCACCGAGCCCCACGCCAGGCTCAGCACTCCCGGCTGCAGCAGCATCGGGGTGTCGTCCAGGCTGCCGCCGAAGCCCATGACGTCGAACATCACCGGCGCGCTGTCGTACGTGTCGTAGTTGATGATCTCCATACAGCGGATCTGCTGGACGCTCTGGCAGGTTCCCGCCAGTGCCATCGGCAGCAGGTCGTTGGCGAAGCCCGGGTCGATGCCGTTCACGAAAATGCTGGCGTTGCCCGCTTTGGCGGCGTCCTCGATGGGGGAGATCAGCTCGTCGGGGAGCACCTGCCACGGATGCTGGAGGAAGACGGCGCTGCTGCCGACGACGTTGACGCCCGCGGCGAGGATCCGGCGGTAATCTTCCAGCGCCTCGGGCAGCCGGTTGTCGGCCAGTGCGGTGTAGACCGCGCACTCCGGTTGCGTGGCCAGCACCGCGTCGAGGTCGGTGGTGGCCAGCACGCCCGTCGAATCCTGCAGTCCGGCAAGCTCTGCGGCATCCTTACCGGTTTTGGCCTCCGAGGACACCCACACCGCGGTCAACTCGAAGCGGGCGTCGGTGATCAGCTGCGCCAGCGCGTGCTTGCCGACGTTTCCGGTGCCGATGGCGGCGACTTTGATGGCCATGGCTGGCTCCTCACAGATCGGGGATGGGCAGGTCGAGATTCGGGAAGGTGATGCCGCCGTCGACTTCGAGGGTCTTACCGGTCAGGTAGCTGCCGGCCGGCGAGGCCAGATACACCGCGGCGGCGGCGATGTCGACGGGATCGCCGAGACGCTTGAGCGGGGTGGCCTTCTCCATCGGGTCGCGCAGCGCGTCGTTCTCGGCCACGATCTCCAGCGCCGAGGTCAGGATCGAACCGGGGGCGATCGCGTTGACCCGGATCCGCGGGGCCAGATCAAGCGCCGACAACCGGGTGTAGTGTGCCAGCGCGGCTTTCGCGGTGCCGTAGGCGGCGAACCCGCGGCCGGCCAGGCGCCCCATCGTCGAGGTGATGTTGATGATGCTGCCGCCGCCGGCGTGCTCGAGCATCAGCGGCACCGCGGCGACGGTCAGCGCGTGCGCGGTCGCGACGTTGAACGCGAACGCGTCGCGCATGTCCTTGGCCGAGGTGCTCAGAAGCGCGTTCGGCATGGTGCCGCCAACGTTGTTGACGACGATGTCTAGTCGCCCGAACGCGTCGACGGCCTGTGCCGCGAGGGCCGCGGTGTCCTCGGAGTGCGCGAGGTCGGCGACCACGACGTGCGCCCGCCGGCCGGTCGCCTCGACCTGCTGGGCCACCTCGTCGAGCTGGGACCGGGTGCGGGCGGCAATCAGCACGTCAGCGCCAGCTTCAGCGAATGCCAGCGCCATCGCCGCGCCCAGCCCGCGGCCGGCGCCGGTCACCACGGCCACCTGATCGTCGAGTCGGAACCGGTCCAAGATCATGCGCGTCGTCCAATGGTCACGGGGCGTCACGCTAGCAAGGAGTGCGCAGCGAAGTGACCGGTTTCTGGAACACGTTCTATTTGACTGTAGGGGCGGTGTCGCGGTACGGGGCGCGTCGCGGGTCGGCGTCGCCACGGGCGACACCAGTAACAGGAATCCGTCTATTTCAGGAGAAGTACGAGTGGGCCGCTGCTAAACGTCGATAGGTGGGACGCGTCGTGCCTGTGGTGTCAGCGGCCGGAACTGACGTCTGCTTCGATGGGTGCCTGCCGGTTGGCGGCGCCGGTCCAGTGCTACTTCTTGGCCGGTGCCTTCTTGGCCGCCTTCTTGGCCGCTGTCTTCTTGGCGGGTGCTTTCTTGGCGGCCGATTTCTTGGCCGGCGCCTTCCTGGCCGACCCGCCGTCGGAGTCATCGGTGTCGTCCGACTCCTCTTCATCGGCGCCGGACCCTGATCGACCCGACCTGCTCGACGAGCCTTGCTCCTTGCGGGCCTTCACGCTAGCTTCCAGCTTGGCCAGCAGATCGGAGACATCCTCGGTCTCGTCGAGCTCCTGCGGCTGCTCTTCGGTGGTAAATGCTTCTCCGCCTTCGAGTTTCGCCTGGATCAGCTCGTGCAAATGCTCCTGATAGTCGTCGTGGTAGCGGTCCGGATTGAAGTCGTCGGTCATGGAATCCACGACCTGACTGGCCATCTTCAGCTCGGCGGGCTTGACGTCGACCTTCTTGTCGAGCACCGGGAAGTCCGGATCGCGGATCTCGTCAGGCCACAGCAGCGTATGGATCATCATCACGTCGCGCTTGCTGAAATCCTTGACCCGCAGGGCGGCCAGTCGGGTCTTGTTACGCAGCGCGAAGTTCACGATCGCAACCCGGTCGGTCTCCTTCAGCGTCTTGGCGAGCAGCACGTAGGACTTCGCCGACTTTCCGTCGGGCTCCAGGAAATACGACCGGTCGTACATCAGCGGGTCGAGATCGCCGGCGGGCACGAACTCCAGCACCTCGATCTCGCGGCTGCGTTCTTCGGGGAGCGTTGAGATGTCGTCGTCGGTGATGATGACGGTCTGCCCGTCGTCGGATTCGTAGGCCTTGGCGATGTCGCGGTACTCGACGACCTCACCGCACACCTCACACACCCGCTTGTAGCGGATGCGTCCGTTGTCCTTCTCGTGCACCTGATGGAACTTGATGTCGTGGTCCTCGGTGGCGCTGTACACCTTGACCGGGACATTGACCAGCCCGAACGCGATGGAGCCCTTCCAGATGGACCGCATCAGCCCAGTATGTCCGATGCGGCGGCGTCGCGGCTGACACGATCGGGTAGCTCGGCGCCGGGCCGCGCCACGGTCAGGGCCGCCGTCAGCGTCGCCATGCGCACCGCGCCCGTCAATGACTCCGTCCCGATGGCGGCGAGGCGGTCGCGACGCTGCGCGCCGAGCAGATCCATCGACCACAGCGCGTCGATGAGGCCCGTCATGAACGCATCACCCGCGCCCACGGTGTCCACCACATCGACATGCCCGGCAGGTACCCGCACCGTTCCGTCCGCACACATCGCCAGCGCACCGTCCGCGCCGTAGGTCACCACGACGATCGACGGTCCCAGGGCCAGCCAGGCCGCCGCGGTCTGATCGGGGGTGCGCGTCGGATCCATCCAGTGCAGGTCCTCGCTGCTGGCCTTGACGACGTCGGCGCGTTCGAGCATCCGGTCGATGCGCGCACGAGCGGCGTCGGCATCGGCGATCAGCGCGGAGCGGATGTTCGGGTCGAAGGTGACTGTCGCCGACAAGTGATACGTGTCGACGAGGGCCTTGGTGGCCAGGCATCCCGGTTCCAGCACCGTGGCGATGGAGCCGGTGTGCAACACCAACGGCGGCGCTACTTCGGGAGTGCCGCTCAGCTGCCACTCGATGTCGAACGAATAGGTCGCCGACCCGGACGGATCGAGCCGGGCGCGTGCCGTGGCGGTCTTGGCGGCACTGGTGCTTCCGGAAACAAGTTGTGCGCCTGAGCTTTTCACGTAGTCCGCGATCCGGTGCCCGCGGGCATCGGTGCCGATGTGGGTGAGGAAATCGACGTCGCGGCCCAGCCGGGCGAGGCCGACCGCCACATTCAGTGGGCTTCCGCCCACATATTCGCCCAGTGGCTCTCCATCGCGTTCGACGATGTCGACGAGTGCCTCACCGATCACCAATGCCCTCATCGTGTCGACGCTACCGCTTCCGGAATGGGTAATACCGTGATGTGGTGGACCGTTATGACCGGGTGAGGCTGACCAACCCGGACAAGGTGCTGTACCCGGCGACCGGGGGACGGCGCAGGGACGTCACGAAAGCAGAGGTGTTCGACTACTACGTCAACGTAGCGGCGGCGATGCTGCCCCACATCGCCGGGCGTCCCGTCACCCGCAAGCGCTGGCCCAACGGCGTCGACCAGGAGTCCTTCTTCGAAAAGCAGCTCGCCTCGTCCGCGCCGGACTGGCTGAGACGCGGCACCGTCGTGCACAAGTCGGGCACCACGACCTATCCGGTGATCGACACCGTGGAGGGGCTGGCCTGGATCGCCCAGCAGGCCGCGCTGGAAGTGCACGTGCCGCAGTGGCGGTTCACGGGCGGCGACGGGGAAGCCGGTGAGGTCGGGCCTGCGACGCGCATCGTGTTCGATCTCGACCCGGGTGAGGGGGTGACGTTCCGGCAGTTGTGCGAGGTCGCCCACGAGGTCCGGGGTCTGATCGGCGACATCGGGTTGCGCACGTTCCCGCTGACCAGCGGCAGCAAGGGGCTACACCTCTACGTGCCGCTCGACGACCCGATCAGCTCACGCGGAGCCTCTGTGCTGGCCAAGCGGGTGGCCCAGCAGCTCGAACAGGCGATGCCCAAGCAGGTCACAGCCACGATGACCAAAAGCATGCGGGCCGGCAAGGTATTTCTGGACTGGAGTCAGAACAACGGCAACAAGACCACCATCGCGCCGTATTCCCTTCGCGGACGCGAACATCCGACCGTGGCGGCGCCGCGCACCTGGGACGAGATCGAGGATCCGGACCTGCGTCACCTGATGTTCGACGAGGTGCTCGATCGGCTCGACCGCGACGGCGACCTGCTCGCCGATCTGGATCCGCCGCTGCCGGTGCCCGACCGGCTCACCCGGTATCGAAGCATGCGCGACACCGCCAAGACTCCGGAACCGATTCCCGGTGAGGCTCCGAAGACCGGCAACAACGACACGTTCGTCATCCAGGAACACCACGCCCGCCGGCTGCATTACGACTTCCGGCTGGAACGCGACGGTGTGCTGGTCAGCTGGGCGGTGCCCAAGAACCTGCCCGACACCCCTTCGGTGAACCACCTCGCCGTACACACCGAGGACCACCCGATGGAGTACCTGACCTTCGCGGGTGAGATCCCCAAAGGCGAGTACGGCGGAGGCCAGGTCTACCTCTGGGATACCGGCACCTACGAGACCGAGAAGTTTCGGGACAATCCGCCCGACGGTCCTGCCAAGGGCGGCGAGGTCATCGTGACCCTGCACGGCAGCAAGATCGAGGGCCGGTATGCGTTGATCCAGACCGACGGCAAGAACTGGCTGGCGCACCGGATGAAGGAGCAGAACAATCCCACAGTGGCAGACCTTGCGCCCATGCTGGCCACCGAGGGCTCGATACAGCGACTGACCAAGGCGCAGTGGGCGTTCGAGGGAAAGTGGGATGGCTACCGGCTGTTGGTCGAAATCGATCACGGGAAGTTGGCGCTGCGCTCGCGGCGGGGTCGCGACGTCACCGGCGAGTATCCGCAGCTGAGGGCGCTGGCCGCCGACCTCGCCGAGCACCACGTGGTCCTCGACGGCGAGGCGGTGGCACTCGACGAGTCCGGTGTTCCCAACTTCGGCCACATGCAGAACAGGGCGCGGTCGACGCGAGTGGAGTTCTGGGCGTTCGACATCCTCTATCTCGACGGCCGTTCGCTGCTGCGGGCCAAATACTCCGACCGCCGTCGCCTGTTGGAGGCTCTTGCCGATGCTTGCGGCGTCATCGTGCCCCCGGTGATCGACGCCGACACCGGGCCCGAGGCGCTCGAGGCGGCACGCAAGAAGCGGTGGGAGGGGGTCATCGCGAAGAAGCGCGACGCCACTTACCAGCCGGGTCGTCGCTCATCGTCGTGGATCAAGGACAAACTCTGGAACACCCAGGAGGTGGTGATCGGGGGCTGGCGGGAAGGCAACGGGGGCCGCACCAGCGGCATCGGTGCGCTCGTGCTCGGCATCCCCGGCGACGGCGGCCTGCAGTTCGTCGGCCGTGTGGGCACCGGGTTCACCGACAAGGAGCTGGCGTCGCTGAAGGAGACGCTGATGCCCCTACGTACCGACGAATCACCTTTCGCCACAGAGCTTCCCAAGCAGGACGCCAAGGGGGTGACGTTCGTGCGGCCGGAACTGGTGGGGGAGGTGCGCTACAGCGAACGTACGTCCGACAACCGGCTCCGGCAGGCCAGCTGGCGCGGGCTGCGTGACGACAAGACGCCCGACGAGGTCAGATGGGAATGAGTTGGGAATGAGTGCAGTCAAGTGCGGAGGAAACGCGTAAGCGACGTGGACAGGCTCGAATGCGTTGTCCAATGTCTTGCACTCTGTCGGTGGTGACGGCATCAGCGCAGAGGTCGGATGGCGCGGATCGGGTTTGGAGTGTGTGCGTCAGAGTGCTCAGAACTGTCGCCGATGTCTTGGTGGATGGCATTTGAAGGCCGACCTCGGTTTGTCGGTGGTCGAATGTATGTTCGAAGTATGTCGGGGAGCGAGGTGCGGGCCGCGGTGAGCGGGTTGCGTGGCGCCTTTGATGAGGTGGCGGCCTGTGAGGTTGATTTGTTGACCCGACCGGATTTGGTGGCGGCCCTGGATGAGCTGGAAACCCTGTGGTGTCAGCTGCCGGCGGTGCGTCATCGGCTGCTGGCCCGGTTGCAGGCCGAGGCCACCCCGCGCCAGATGGGGGCGAAATCCTGGAAAGAGGTGCTGCGGGTGCGTTGGCGGCTCTCGACCGGCGAGGCGCACCGGCGGTTGAGCGAAGCGGCGGTGCTGGCGCCGCGACCAGGGGTGAGCGGGCCGTCGCTGCCGCCGGTGCTGCCCGCCACCGCGGCCGCCCAGGCCCAGGGTTTGATCACCGGCGAGCATGTCGAGGTGATCGGCAAGTCCATGGCCAAGCTGCCCGGTTTTGTGGATACCGCCACTTGGGAGCGTATCGAGGTTGATCTGGTGCGTACTGCGGTGAGTAACGGCCCCAAGGAACTCAAGGACTGCGCGGAGCGGACGTTGTTTCTGCTCGATCAGGACGGCCCCGAACCCGATGACAGCGAACGCGCCCGCAAACGCGCGGTGTCGAGGTCGCCCCAGCGTGGGGACGCCATGGTGGATCTGCGCGCCACGCTCACTCCGGAGGCGTGGGCGGTGTGGGAGCCGATTCTCGCGAGGTTGGCCGCACCGGGGATGTGTAATCCCGACGATCCCGAGCCGTGCACGTCGGGGACGCCGTCGCAGGCCCAGATCGACAACGATCAGCGCAGCCTGGCCCAGCGTCAGCATGATGCGCTGGTCGCGGCCGGGCGGATCGCCCTGATGAGCGGGCAGCTGGGGCAGCTCAACGGGTTGCCGGTGTCGGTGATCATCCGTACCACGGTGCAGGATTTGGAGTCTCGGGCCGGGGTCGGTGTCACCGGTGGGGGCACGGTGGTGCCGATCGCCGAGGTGATCCGGATGGCCGGGCACGCCAACCACTATTTGGCGGTGTTCGACCGGGCCAGCGGCTCAGCAATGGATTTGTTCCGCGCCAAGCGCATCGCCTCCCCGGCCCAGCGGATCATGCTGATCGCCCGTGACGGCGGGTGCACCAAGCCGTGCTGCACCGTGGGCGCCTACGGGTCTCAGGTCCATCACGTGGTCGCCGACTGGGTCGATGGCGGGAACACCAACGTCGATGAACTCGGCCTGGCGTGCGGGCCGGATAACCGCAGCGTCGACCCCGACGGCGGTGGGTGGTCGACCCGGATGAACGCCCGCTGCGAGGTGGAATGGATTCCACCCCCGGGCCTGGACACCGGTCAGGCCCGGCTGAACTACTATCACCGCCCCGAACGGCTGCTGCGACCCCCTGACGATCCGCCACCGCAGAGCCAGAACACCAGTGGGTCAACCCAACCCGCCGACAATGCGACGGTCGATGACGACGACTCGGGTCCGTCGCGGCCGGCCGATGACCCCGGCGAACCCGGCGGACCCGCACCACCCGACAACCAAGCGGCCTGACCGCCGCGCGTGCTCGCCGACCCGTATCACCCGGTTACCGCGCGACCGGACCGTCGCGAGGTTCGCAGAGGTGGCGTTCCACCGTGCGGGACTGTTGAACAGTGTTCGGCGATCTCAGAGTTGGTGTCCGTCGCCGGCCGGTCGAGCGATGAAGCTTGGCTGCCTTTTCATGTCACCGCCGCAATCAACTGACGGATCGCCATATGTGACGGCATGGCCAGTCAAGTGTCTCTGACGAAATCCTCAGAACTGACACCTCCTGTTAGAGTGGCTGATGTGAGTGATCTGCATGACGGCCCCGGCAATCGACTGGAGCGGCGGAAACAGCGGACGCGGGCTGCGCTGATCCGCGCGGCGCAGGCGCTTATCGCCGCTGGGACGCTCAATGTGCCGATATTGGAGATCACCCGGGTCGCCGACGTCGGGATGGGTTCGTTCTACAACCACTTCGCCAGCAAGGAAGAGCTTTTCGAAGCAGCGGTCGCCGACGTACTGGACAAGCACGGTGCGCTTCTCGACCGGCTGACTGCCTCGACAGAGGATCCTGCGGAGACGTTCGCGTGCAGCTTCCGGCTGACCGGCCGATTGTTCCGCCGCCGGCCACAGGAAAGCCGGATACTCCTCGGCGGGGGACTGCACCTGATGTCCTCGGATCGCGGTCTCGCTCCGCGCGCACGACGCGACATCACAGCGGCCGCAGCGGCGGGACGCTTCCGCGTCGACGATCCTCAGCTCGCGTTGGCGGTTGCTGCAGGTGCGTTGTTCGGTCTCGGGAAGCTGCTGCAGGACGAGCCGGAACGTGACGATGCGGAGGCCGCCGACAGGGTCACCGAAGACTTGTTGCGCATGTTCGGGATGACCGCCGATGAGGCCCGCGACGTCTGTCGCCGGCCGCTACCCGACATCGATGACGTGACTCGTCCGGACTCGGCGGCCTGACTGCGCTGCACCGCGACGCTGAACTCCGACACCTCAGATAGGACTGGCGGCCGCCGCGAGCGCCTGCTGCAGCCCGCGGGTGGCCAGCACGTCGGCGAGCTCGTTGTCGACGACACCGGAATGTCCCTTGACCCAGAACCATTCGACACGGTGCTGCGCGCACGCGATCTGAAGCCGCTGCCACAGATCGACGTTCTTCACCGGCTGCTTGGCTGCGGTCATCCACCCGTTGCGCTCCCAACCGTGCACCCACTTGGTGATGCCGTTGCGGACATACGTGCTGTCGGTGTGCAGGTGCACCGTCACAGGCCGGGTGAGTGCCTCCAGCGCCATGATCGGCGCCATCAATTCCATCCGGTTGTTGCTCGTCGTAGTGGCCTCGCCGCCGAACATCTCACGGACGCGATCGCGGTGACGCAGCACCGCACCCCAGCCGCCCGGTCCCGGGTTGGGTCGGCAGCCCCCGTCGGTGTGGATGATGACGGGGTCCTCGATGGACGCGCTCATGGGGTCCGAGGATAAGGGGCCGAGATCATCGCCGTCCGGACCGACATCCCGAACTCGAGATTCCGAAGCGTGGTGATCCGCCGGCCCGGCTGCACCGCGTCCTTCACGGGGCCGGTGCGGCCGTCGAAGAACGCGGCGGTCTGCTCGATGTCGGTGACGGCGTAGGTGATACCCCACAGCGTGGAGGGCCCGTTACCGGTCGTGTCGGGTGAACCGACAACTTCCAGGATCACCTCCCCGAGTCGGAAGAAGACCTGGCGGACCGGCCGACCGCCCAGTTCGGCGTCGCGCGTGCGGCGCGGGCGCGTGCCGCACGCGATCAGCGCGGTGACGGTGCGGTCCAGATCGGGCGACATCAGCACGACGTGATCGATGCCGATGACGCCGTTGGCGTGGGGGGCGGGCGGGAACGCAGCGGTGTCGGAGCTGACGGTCGGGACCTCGTCCGAACTGGTCGTCGGAATGCCGTCGACGTCCCCGCCCCCTGAAGGCAGGCCGCGTAGCGTCCAGCCGACGATGCCGCTCCCGTGGCCCCGGCCGACCAGACTGAGGCGGACCGCGCCCACTCGGCAGATCCCGTCGGCATCGACGCGGAAACCGGCCTGCGCCCATGCGTCGGGTGGATCGGCGACGCGGAACTCGTCGACGGTCACGGTGGCGGCGGCGCGGGAAGAATCGATGGGGCTCAGCCTACGACGCGCGCGTCACCAACGAAGAGCTCACACTTCACGTGTCCCGGACGCAGCCGGGTCTCGTTACCCGCCGAGCGGACCACGACGGCCGCATGGCGGGACAAACCGTCCTGGTATCAGGTGTCCACCCAGGACCGCACCATCAACCCTGACCTGGAGCGCTTCCTGGCTCACCGGATGAGCGCGCACACAACCGAACTCGACATGTCCCACGTGTCGCTGATCACCCAGCCACTAGAGGCGGCGGCGGTGATCCTGGCGGCCGCCGGCGTCGCCGGCTAGTCGTCCTCGTCGTCGGACTTGTCCTCAGATTTGTCCGATTTGTCGTCGTCATCCTCGTCGGACTCGGACTTCTCGGATTTATCGTCGTCCTCGTCATCGCCGGACCGGCCAACCAATTCGAGGACCGCCCAATGACTGGGAGACAGCAGGACCGACCACTGGCCCTTCTTGCGGCCGAGTTTCAGTACGCCGTCGTCGATCTCCCACACAGTGTCGTCATCGTGCTGGGATTCTTGGCCATCGGAGTAAGTGAGTTTGAACGCCATGGTGACGAATGCCCGAAAGAGCGGGCCGTTAATCGCCGTGACGTGTGCCTGAAGGGGGCGACATGATTTGTGCCAGCCGGAACGGCACCCGGGGAGGGCGGGAGCCGACTGATCCCGTCGGCAGCCGGGGCTGCGAAGAATCCGGCCTGGTAATACAACCTCGCCGCGCACCCCGACCGGGTGCGGATCAAGCTGGAGGGGCGCAGGTACAAGGTCGTCGCCGAGCAACTTCACGGAAGCGAGCGCGAACAGGCATGGCAGGGGATCGCGAGATCCACGAAGCGCTCGCGACCTTCCAGTCCAAGACCGACCGGGAACTCCCCGTGATCGGTTGTCCGCGCGTTAGTCCGTCGCTGCGTGCGGCGCGCGGCCGAGGAAGGTGTGCACGATGCCGCGCTGCCAGCCGGACACGGTCATGCTCTGCACGTCGATGAAACCGTTGCGCCGCAGCCGGTCACGGAACTGTTCGGCACCGTCGAACTCGTTGACACTGCGCCGCAGGTACCGGTAGAGGCCGGCGTCGCCGGAGCGCACCCGGCCCGCCGGGATGATGATCGCGGTGGAGACCAGGTTCCAGACGGCGGAGGCCAGCCGGGAGTCGCGCACCGAGTACTCGTGCACGGCCAGCACCGCCCCGGGTTTCAGGAGTTTCAGCAGCGATCCCAGCACGTCGTCCTTGTCGTCGACGTTGCGGATCAGATAGGCGGCGAGGATGCCGTCGAATGGGCCGTTCACCCCGGCGTCCTGGAGGGCCTCGGCGCGGCTGCGCACGAACGTCACCGAGGGCGGCCACGACTTGGCCCGCGCCTGCGCCAGCATCCCGCCCGATCCGTCGACCGCGACGATCTCGGCGTACGGTGCGACACTGAGCAGCGCCGCGGTGGACAGCCCTGTGCCGCAACCGATGTCGAGCAGGCGCAAACCGCGGCCCTGGTCGGGCAACTGCATTCGCTGTGCCGACAGGCGGAGGTGTTCGTGGTAGCCGGGGTTGGCGCCGACCAGCCCGTCGTAGGCCTGCGCCCCGGCGTCGAAGGCATCGGGGACGTCGTAGTGTTCGGGGGTCATACGATCTCCAGACACGTCATCAGCGCGAATTGTAGCCGCCGACGGCGGTTGCGATACCGCTGATGATCAACCTCGGGCCCGGCGGTTGCGGGCGCGCTCGGGGCCATACCTCGAATCCGGGTTTCGTAACACATCCCCAGTGGGTCGGCACCGCTGCGGTCGACGGGCGGCAGGTAGCGTGCGGACACGTGAGCGAACCGTGATGTCGCTCGCACCGACAACCCAGGAGCGGGTGCTCCGTGACGGCGAAGGACCCGGTGTGGCGCACTATCTGCTCGCGGTCAGCCCGCTTCGCGGGCACGTCATGCCGATGGTCAACGTCGGCGTCGGCCTTCAAGCCCTCGGGCACGACATCTCCGTGCTGACCGGTGTCGAGTTCGCCGCGCCTGTGCGCAGTGCCGGACTCCGGATGGTCCCGCTCCCGGAGAGCGTGCGGATCGATGCGCCGGCCGCGGGCCCGGCGCTGCTCCGCACAATGCCCGCGGCCGCACGCCGATTCTGGCTGGGACGCGCCGAACTGGCGTCCGTATTCGTCGAACCCCTTGCCGCGGAGGCGGAATCGTTGCGGGCGGTGCTGCGTGACGAGGCGGTGGACGCGGTCATCGCCGACGTCACGTTCACCGGCGTGGTCCCGATGTTCCTGCGGGACGCCCCCCGTCCGCCGGTGGTGGTCTGCGGTGTGGGTCCGCTGACCATTTCGAGCCGGGACACCCCGCCGTTCGGGATGGCCTGGCAACCCGAGCCGGGTCTCGACTATCGGCAGATGACCGCCGTCGCGCACCGGGTGATCATGCGGCCGAGTCAGCGGAAGTTCAATCGTGCGCTGCGGCAGGCTCATTCGCCGGAATGCCCGTTGTTCGTCAGTGATTGGCCGCGGCTGGCCGACGGTCTGCTGCAACTGTCGGTGCAGGAGTTCGAGTATCCGCGGTCCGACCTGCCGTCGACGGTCGAGTTCGTCGGTCCGGTCCTGCCGGCCGGCCCAGAGGAGTTCGACCGTCCGCCCTGGTGGGGCGACGTGGAGACCGCAGGCACCGTCGTGCACGTCACGCAGGGCACGTTCGACAATGCCGATCTGGACCAGCTGATCGGCCCGACTCTGGAAGCGCTCGGTGACCAGGACGATCTCCTGATCGTGGCGACCACCGGCGGCCGGCGGGGCCAGCACATGCACGGCCGTATCCCGGGCAACGCGCGCATCGCCGACTGGATCCCGTACTCGGCCCTGCTGCCGCACGTGGACGTGATGATCACCAACGGGGGCTACGGCGGGGTGCAGTACGCGCTGGGCCACGGCGTTCCGCTCGTCGTCGCCGGGGAGACTTCTGACAAAGCCGAGGTGGCCGCGCGCGTCGACTACAGCGGAGCGGGCATCGACCTCAAGACCGCCCTGCCGTCGCCGCAGGCCGTCGGCGCCGCAGTCGACATCGTCCGCCTAGACGACCGCTACCGGACCGCCGCGCAGAGCCTGCGGACCGCGATCCAGGCCTGCACCCCGGTCGATGCGATCGCCAACGCGCTCAAGCGACTGTGCAACGCCTGATCAGAGCTTGGCGATGACGTTCTCGGCGAACATCTCCAGGTGGCGGATCTTCGTGTCCAGTGGCTCGGTGTCCTGACCCATGATGTAGGGGATGCGGAAGCCGACGATGACGTCGGTGACACCCTTGTCCTCGAGCCGCTTGATGCCGTCGGCGGTGTAGGCGTCGATCGAGATCACGTGGATCTGGTAGTCCTCGTTGCCCGCCGTTCCGGCCTCGTCGCGGAACTTGTTGAGCTTGCCCAGCAGGGCGTCGAGTTCCTCCGGGTCGCCGCCGCCGTGCATCCAGCCGTCGTTGCGGGCGGCGCGGCGCAGTGCCGCGTCGGCGTGCCCGCCGATGAGGATCGGAACCGGCTTGGACGGCGCCGGCGTCATCTTGGTCTTCGGGATGTCGTAGAACTCGCCGTGGTATTCGAAGTAGTCGCCCGAGGTGAGGCCTTTGATGATGTCGATGCACTCGTCCATCCGCTTGCCGCGCTTGGCGAACGGGACGTTCATCAGCTCGTAGTCCTCGGGCCACGGGCTGGTGCCGACGCCGAGACCGAGGCGGTTGTCGAACAGCGCCGCCAGCGAGCCGGCCTGCTTGGCCACCAGGGCCGGCGGCCGGATCGGCAACTTGAGGACGAAGTGGTTGAAGTGCAACTTCGTGGTCACCGCGCACAGTGCCGCGGTCAGCACGAACGACTCGATGAAGGCCTTGCCGTCGAGGAATTCGCGATTGCCGTCCGGAGTGTAGGGGTACTTCGAGTCCGATTCGAACGGGTAGGCCACGCTGTCGGGAATCGTCATCGCGTGGTAGCCCGCGGCTTCGGCGGCCTGCGCCAACGGGATGTAGAACGTCGGATCGGTCATCGCTTCGGCGTAGGTGAATCGCATGACGGTGATATTAGAACGTGTTCTAGTTCTTTCCCCGATGAATCCCCGAATTGCCTACCTGATGTCAGTCGAGCGGGAAAGGCGGTGCTCCCACCCCGGCCACGGTGTAGCTGCCCCACGGGGTCTGTTCCACCACGCGCGCCTGCGCTGTCTGCGTCCCGATGGTCACGCTCACCTCTCGCGGGCCTTTGAGCAGGTCCGCGGGCAGATCGCCGGTGACATTTCCGCGCCAGTGATAACGGCCGTCGATCGCTGCGAGGTGCCCGGCCAGCCTGCCCCGGGCGCTGATGTCGGCATCGGCGACAGCGATCAACACCGGCCCGTCGTAGATGTCCTCGTCGACCGGCGTGGAACGGTCCAGGTAGAAACTGGACCGCACCGACCGCGGCCGCCATCTGCTCAGCACGATGCGGGACTTCGCCTCCATGCGGGTGGAACCCGACTGCGTCATCACCTCCAGGCACTGCGAGACGAACCGGGTCTGACGGGCTACGTCGGGACCCGGGATGCGGAAGTGGTTCGGCATACCGTGCACCGCCACAGCGCCGTCCCTCGACCTTCGAGTGTCGATCACCGTGCCAGCGGCCAGCGCACGGCCGTCCGGCGCAACGGCTGTCCACATGTCGGTCGCGTTGTCGAAGCGCAGATCCTCGGCGTCGGCGACGGCCGTGCCCGGAAACGCGCCGCCCGTGCCGATCACAATGCTGCTCACAGGAATCCGGCCCGACGCCACAACCGTCGACCGACTCGGCCCATCAAGTCGACTTCCTCGAAGAACGCTGCCAGCGACGCGAATGACGAGACGCACATGGCGCGGAAGTGCGGGTTCGACCGCGCCACACGCCGCATTCGGCGGCCGTCGAGACCGGCACGGCGGTACTGGATCGGCAGGGTGAACAGCATCCGGTAGAACGGACCACCGACCCCGTGCAAATTGGCCAGCAGCACCCGGCGGTGCCACGCCATCGTCGGCACCGACTTGCGCAGCCCGTCGCGGGCGAACTGGATGTGTCGGGCTTCCTCCGTGACGTGAATACGCATGAGCCGCTGAACGATCGGCTGCAGCTCCGGATCCTCCATGATCTGGCGCTGCAGCGCGTCGAAGATCTCCTCGCCGACCAGGGCTGCGCCCCACAGCACGCTGCCACGGAACAGGAAGGGCAACGAGTTGATGATGATGCGCTGAAACAATTTGGGACGCACCGGAATACCGCCGACACATGCGATGGTTCGGCCGAACATGACCATGTGGCGGGTCTCATCGCCGAGTTCGGTGAGCGCATAGTGCGTGGTCGCGGCAGTCGGGTTCTTGTGCATGAGATCGCGGAGCAGAGCCTGATTGAGGATGTTCTCGAACCAGATGCCGGCCGAGAGGATGTTGACCAGTTCCTGTCGGCTCAGCTCGATCTGCTGCGCACGGCTCATCGCGTCCCATTCCGGCGTGCCGTAGAGGGTGACGACTTTCGGCGGAAGAAAGAACTTGTCGGGGTCCAGCGGTGCGTCCCAGTCGATGTCGACGACCGGGGCATAGGACTTCTTCACCGAACCTTTCAACAGCCGTTCGGCAAATTCTTCGCGCGTCGTCTTCGTGGGCATCGTCACCATTCGAAGGTAGGAACACACACCGCACGATGTCAATACCCGCGGTACCGCATACCTGCGGTAGCACACTCGGGGAGTCTCCTCGGTGGATCATGACTCCATGGGATTCCTCCTGCGGGCGGCACTGACCGGGCTGGCGCTGTGGCTGGTGACGCTGCTGGTGCCCGGCATCGAGTTCGTCGGCGGCGACTCGACAGCTGCCCGGATAGGCATCGTCTTCGTCGTCGCGGTGATCTTCGGGCTGGTCAATGCGATCATCAAGCCCGTCGTGCAGATCATCTCGATCCCGCTCTACATCCTCACGCTGGGCCTCATCCACGTGGTGATCAACGCGCTCATGCTGTGGATCACGTCGTGGATCACCGAGCACACCGCCCACTGGGGCCTGGCCATCGACCAGTTCTGGTGGACCGCAATCTGGGCGGCGATCGTGTTGTCGGTCGTGAGCTGGGTGCTCTCGCTGTTCGTCAAGGCAGACTGAGTGTCATGCCCGAGCTCCCGGAGGTCGAAGCGCTCGCCGATCATCTGCGCCGTCATGCCGTCGGCGCGACCGTCGGCCGGGTGGACGTATCGGCGCTGTCGGTGCTGAAGACCTTCGACCCGCCGGTCTCCGCGGTGCGCGGCCAAGAGGTCACCGGCGCGCACCGATGGGGAAAATACCTCGGGTTGCAGGCTGGTGAGCTGTACCTGATCACGCATCTGTCCCGGGCAGGCTGGCTGCGCTGGTCGGACAAGCTCGCCGCGGCACCGTTGAAGCCCGGCAAGGGGCCGATCGCGCTGCGCGTGCATCTGGGAGAGCCGGGCTCGGCGCCGGGCTTCGACCTGACGGAGGCGGGCACGCAGAAGCGCCTCGCGGTGTGGCTGGTCACCGACCCGCTGGCCGTCCCGCAGATCGCCGCGCTCGGTCCCGATGCGCTTTCGCTGAGCCTGCAGGCGCTGACGGAGGCGCTGAAGGGCCAGACGGGCCGCATCAAGACCGTTATCACCGACCAGAAGGTGATCGCCGGGATCGGCAACGCCTACAGCGACGAGATCCTGCACGTCGCCAAGCTCTCGCCGTTCGCCACCGCGAACAAGCTGACCGAGGCGCAGTTGGCGACGCTGCACGACGCGATGATCTCGGTGCTGACCGACGCGGTGACGCGGTCGGTCGGCCAACAGGCGGCCACATTGAAGGGCGAGAAACGTTCCGGACTGCGGGTGCATGCCCGCACCGGCCTGCCGTGCCCGGTCTGCGGGGACACCGTCCGCGAGGTGTCGTTCGCCGACAAGTCGTTCCAGTACTGCCCTACGTGCCAGACCGGCGGCAAGGTGCTGGCCGACCGGCGGATGTCCCGACTGCTCAAGTAGCCGTCTCGCGCGTTGCCCTGCACGTTCGGCGATTACTCGCGACTTGTCTAACTCGGTTATCCTGCCCGCATGACTCGGCAGAAGATCTTGATCACCGGTGCGAGCTCGGGCCTCGGTGCGGGCATGGCCCGCCAGTTCGCCGCCAGGGACCGCGACCTGGCCCTGTGTGCGCGTCGCGTCGACAACCTTGAGGAGCTCAAGGCCGAGCTGGCAGCGAAGTATCCGAACATCAAGGTCGCTGTCGCCGCGCTCGACGTCAACGATCACGAGCAGGTTCCGAAGGTCTTCGGTGAGTTGTCCGAGGAACTCGGCGGCATCGACTGCGTGATCGTCAACGCGGGCATCGGCAAGGGCTACCCGCTCGGCGGCGGCAAGCTGTGGGCGAACAAGGCCACCATCGAGACCAATCTCGTTGCCGCGCTGGTGCAAATCGAGACCGCGTTGGAGATGTTCAAGGCTGCCGGCAAGGGGCAGCTGGTGTTGGTGTCGTCGGTGCTCGGCAACGTGGGGGTGCCGGGTTTCAAGGCCGCCTACGCTGCGAGCAAAGCCGGTGTCACGTCGCTGGGGCAGTCGCTGCGTGCCGAATACCCGTCGTCCGGGCCGATCAAGATCACGGTGCTGGAGCCCGGCTACATCGAGTCGGAGATGACGGCCAAGTCCAACTCGACGATGCTCATGGTCGACAACGAGACCGGCGTTAAGGCCATGGTCGACGCCATCGAGAAGGAGAAGGGCCGCGCCGTCGTCCCCGGCTGGCCGTGGTGGCCGCTGGTGGAGGTCATGAAGCTGCTGCCGCCGCGGTTCACGAAGTACTTCGCCTGAGTACCTTGCGATGTGGGTGTGAAAACTGTCGCTGACTCGCAACGAGAAGAACGCCGAAATCGCCCGGTTTGCTTGACAGACTGTTAGGTTTTCCTAACAATCGATTAGGTGAGTCCAGTGCGCCGCGGGGAAACCTTCCCCATCCACAACCGCATCGGTGTGCTGCGCGCGGAGCGGCGGATGTCGCGGGCGCAGCTGGCAGAGCTGATCGACGTCAACCCGCAGACCGTCGGAGCACTAGAACGAGGCGATCACTACCCGAGCCTCGATCTGGCGTTCCGCATCTGTGAGGTGTTCGACCTACCCGTCGAGGCGGTCTTCTCCCGCGAACCGTTCGCACCACTGTCGACCGCGCTGTATCGCCGAGAACAAGGAGGAAAGACGAATGCGTGAAGCCACCTTGATCGACCGCTACCAGAACTACCGCACCAAGCAGTTCCTGAAAAACGAATCGAAGTATGCGAATTCGCTTCCCGGGTGGCGGACCCAGCGTAGACGCCGCATGCTCGTCACCGGGTTGGCCGCGACGTTTGGGTTCATGTTCGGCGTAAGCCTGTTGTGCGCGTTCGGCATCCAGTGGGCACCGCTGCTATGGCTGCCCGCATGCCTGGTGTTCTTCCCGCTCTGGGTGACCTTGCAGATTGTGTCCGGGCGCCAGGGTGACGCACCGGACGCCACACTTGACGAATACGAACTGGCGCAACGCAACAGCGCCAGATCCATCGGGCTGACCCTCACGCAATACCTCATGATGGTGCCGATCTTCTACCTGATCTTCGGCGCCGCCTTCACCGGCGGAACCGACACCGACATGGCCTACGCCGGCGGCCTGATGGCATTGACCGTGCTGCTGATCGGCGGATGCTCACCGGCGATGATCCTGGGCTGGACGCGCCCCGATCCGGAGATGTGAGCGCTTTCGGCGTGATTGTCGCCGCTGAGCGACGATAACCACGCCGAAATCACGCGGTGCGGCCGCGCTCCGCTCGGTAGCGGCGGACGAGGGCGTCCGTCGACGAATCCGACTGCTCGGCCGGCGGCTCGTCGGACGTGATCACCGGCAGCAGCGCCTTGGCTTGAGTCTTGCCCAGCTCCACGCCCCACTGGTCGAACGAGTCGATGCCCCAGATGACGCCCTCGACGAAGACCTGGTGCTCGTAGAGCGCGATGAGTTGGCCGACCACCGACGGGGTCAGCTTGGTCGCGAGGATCGACGTGCTCGGACGGTTGCCCGGCATCACCTTGTGCGGCACCACATCTGGCGGCGTTCCCTCGGCGCTGATCTCCTCGGCCGTCTTGCCGAACGCCAGCACCTGCGTCTGTGCGAAGAAGTTGCTCATCAGCAGGTCGTGCATGCTGCCGGTGCCGTCGGCGGTCGGCAGGTCGTCGGTCGGCTCACTGAACCCGATGAAGTCGGCCGGGACCAGTCGGGTGCCCTGATGCAGCAGTTGGTAGAACGCGTGCTGCCCGTTGGTGCCCGGCTCGCCCCAGAAGATCTCGCCGGTGTCGGTGGACACCGGTGTGCCGTCGGCGCGCACCGACTTGCCGTTGGACTCCATCGTCAGCTGCTGCAGGTAGGCGGCGAAACGGGCCAGGTCGTTCGAATAGGGAAGTACCGCACGGGTTTCGGCGCCGAAGAAGTTGTTGTACCAGAGCCCGATCAACCCGAGCAGCACCGGCGCGTTTTCCTCCAGCGGCGCGGTCCGGAAGTGCTCGTCGACGAGGTGGAAGCCGGCGAGGAACTCCGCGAATCGTTCCCGGCCGATCACCGCCATCACCGATAACCCGATCGCCGAATCCACTGAGTACCGGCCACCCACCCAGTCCCAGAAGCCGAACATGTTGTCGGTGTCGATGCCGAACTCGTCGACCAGCTTGGCGTTGGTCGACACCGCCACGAAGTGCTTCGAGACCGCGTCATCGCCCAGAGCCTCGGTGAGCCAGCGCCGTGCGGCCGTCGCGTTGGTCAGCGTCTCCAGCGTCGAGAATGTCTTCGATGCGATGATGAAAAGCGTTGTGGCCGGGTCGAGTCCGGCGAGTTTGGCCACCAGGTCGGCGGGGTCGACGTTGGAGACGAACCGCGCGGAGATGCCGGCGTCGGCGTAGTGGCGCAACGCCTGATCCACCATCACCGGCCCGAGATCCGAGCCGCCGATGCCGATGTTGACCACGGTGGTGATGCGTTCGCCGGTTGCGCCACGCCAGTCGCCGCTGCGCAGCCGGTCGGTGAAATCGCCCATCCGGTCCAGCACCTCGTGCACGTCGGCGACGACGTCCTGCCCGTCGACGGTCAGAGACGCGTCCCGCGGCAGGCGCAGCGCGGTGTGCAGCACCGCGCGGTCCTCAGAGGTGTTGATGTGTTCCCCGGCGAACATCGCGTCCCGCTTGGCCGGTACGTCGGCGGCGCGGGCCAGATCCGTAAGCAGGCGCAGGGTCTCCCGGGTGACGCGGTGCTTGCTGTAGTCGATGTAGAGGTCGCCGACCGTCAGCGCCAGCTCGGTGCCCCGGGCGGGATCCTCGGCGAACAGTTCACGCAGATCCGCGGCGGCGATCTCGTCGTGATGGCGGGACAGTGCCTGCCACGCAGGCGTGCCGGTGATGTCAGAACCCATGTGCAGAACCCTAGTGCGGGCGCGCAGACGAAGGAGTAAATGATGGAGGTATGGATACTTCCGCGCTGCTGGCTTCGGTACCGACCGGTCTGTGGATCGGCGGTGAGGAACGCCAGGGCAAGTCGACGTTCAACGTGCTGGACCCCAGTGACGACGAGGTGCTGACCGAGGTCGCCGACGCGACCGCCGACGACGCGCGCGACGCGCTGGACGCGGCATGTGCGGTGCAGGCGGAATGGGCCGCGACCCCGCCCCGCAAGCGCGGAGAGATCCTGCGGTCGGTGTTCGAGACCATCACCGCGCGCGCCGACGACATCGCGGCGCTGATGACCCTGGAGATGGGCAAGGTGCTCGCCGAGAGCAAGGGCGAGGTCACCTACGGCGCGGAGTTCTTCCGCTGGTTCGCCGAGGAGGCCGTGCGTATCGACGGCAGGTACACGACGAGCCCGGCCGGCACCGGACGCATCCTGGTGACCAAGCAGGCGGTCGGTCCGTGCTATGCGATCACGCCGTGGAACTTTCCGCTGGCGATGGGCACCCGCAAGATGGGTCCGGCATTCGCGGCCGGGTGCACGATGATCGTCAAGCCCGCACAGGAGACGCCGCTGACCATGCTGCTTCTGGCCAAGCTGATGGCCGAGGCCGGCCTCCCCAAGGGCGTGCTGTCGGTGCTGCCCACCAGCAGCCCGGGGCCCGTGACCGAGGCACTGACCAGCGACGGCCGGCTTCGCAAGCTGACCTTCACCGGATCCACCGGCGTGGGCAAGGCGCTGGTCAAGCAGTCGGCCGACAAACTGCTGCGTACGTCGATGGAACTCGGCGGCAACGCTCCGTTCATCGTGTTCGACGACGCCGACGTCGACGCCGCTGTGGACGGGGCGATCCTGGCCAAGATGCGCAACGGCGGCGAGGCCTGCACCGCCGCCAACCGTTTCCACGTCGCCAACGCCGTGCGCGCGGAGTTCACCGAGAAGTTCGTCAAGCGGATGAGCGAGTTCACCCTCGGTAAGGGCCTCGACGAGAAGTCGACACTCGGCCCGCTGATCAACGCCAAGCAGGTCGCCAAGGTGACCGAGTTGGTGTCCGATGCCGTCTCGCGCGGCGCGACCGTCGCCGTCGGCGGCGTCGCCCCGGGCGGGCCCGGCAACTTCTACCCGGCCACCGTGCTCACCGACGTCCCCGCCGATGCCCGCATCCTCAAGGAAGAGGTGTTCGGGCCCGTGGCACCCATCGCCGGGTTCGACACCGAGGAAGAAGGCATCGCCGCCGCCAACAACACCGAGTACGGACTGGCCGCCTACGTGTACACCCAGTCGCTGGACCGGGCGCTGCGGGTCGCCGAGGGAATCGAGTCCGGCATGGTCGGCGTGAACCGCGGGGTCATCTCCGATGCGGCGGCGCCGTTCGGCGGCATCAAGGAGTCGGGCTTCGGCCGCGAGGGCGGCACCGAGGGCATACAGGAGTATCTCGACATCAAGTACATCGCGCTCACCAAGTAGTCACCTGCGCGCCGAGCAGACACGAACTCCGGCGAGTCGCCGGCGACACGCCAGAGTTTGCGTCTGCTCGCACGAGGGAGGCGCCCCCGGCTTGCGGGACCGGGCAGGGGTTGGAGCCAGCGCGCCTTCCGGATCCGCCGGCGGTCGGACCCTAGACTTCCTTGCTTGAAGTAGGCGAGGAGGGCCCTGGAAATTGACTGCCGTGAGTGCGGCGCCGATGCGAGTGGGCCCGCGGCGGTATGTCGGGCCGGGGCAGTCGATTCCGGCCCTCGACGGCATCCGGGCGATCGCGGTCGCGCTGGTGCTGGCCGACCACGGCGGCGTCCCCGGACTGTCCGGTGGCTTCCTCGGCGTCGACGTGTTCTTCGTCCTCAGCGGATTCCTGATCACCTCGCTGCTGCTCGACGAGGTCGGGCGGACCGGCCGGATCGGGCTGAAGGGTTTCTGGATCCGGCGGGCCCGCCGACTGCTGCCCGCGCTGCTGGTGATGGTGCTGGCCGTCGTCGCATTGCGGGAGCTGTTCTCCGAGGAATCCACCGCGAACCTGCGTGAAGACGCCGTCGCCGCGTTCTTCTGGATGTCGAACTGGGTGTTCGTCGCCCAGCACACCGACTACTTCTCTCAGGGCGCGCCGCCCTCACCGCTGCAACACACGTGGTCGCTGGCCGTCGAGGAGCAGTACTACGTGCTGTGGCCGTTGCTGATCGCCGCCGTCGTCGCGGGGCTGACGGCGCTGGCGTATCGGCGCGGGGTGCCGTTGTCTGCGCGGGTGGTGCGTGGTGCGGTCTTCGTGGTGGCCGCTGGAGGCGTTGCCGCGTCCGCAGCGGCCACGACGATGCGCAGTGCCGACGCGACCCTCAACCGCGTGTACTTCGGGACCGACACCCGGGTGCAGGCCCTGCTGGTCGGCGCCGCCGCGGCCGCGCTGCTGGTGCGCGACTGGCGCGGGCTGACCGCGGGCCTGGTGATGTTCCGGTCGCGCTGGGCCCGCTGGATCGCGTGGTGGCTTCCGCTGGCCGGGCTGGTGGTGTTGTTCAGCGCCGCGCGGATGGCCACCGGAAGCGCCGCGGAGTTCCGGGCCGGACTGCTGCTCGTAGTCGCCGTGGCGGCAGTGCTCATCATCGCCCCGGTGGCGCTCGCCCAGGACGGGCCGGTCGCGCGGCTGCTCTCGGCGGGCCCGCTCGTCGGGCTCGGCGCGATCTCCTACGGGGTGTACCTGTGGCACTGGCCGATCTTCCTGGTGCTCAACGGGGAACGCACCGGCATCGACGGCTGGGAGCTGTTCGCGCTGCGCTGCGCGGCGACGATCGCGGTGGCGGCGGTGTCGTGGTGGCTGATCGAGCAGCCGATCCGCGAGTGGCGGCCCGCGTTCGTGCCGATGCTGCCGCTGGCGGCGGCGACGGCCGCGACGGCCGCGGTGGTGACGATGACGGTGCTGCCGGTGCGCGTCGCGCCCGCGACACCCCAGCCGGGCCCGGACGTGGACATCGCGGCGCTGGTCGGCGCCGAGGTGCCCGTCGAGGTCACCAGGCCACAGAAGCCGCGCGCTCCGGGCGACCTGCGGGTGGCGGTGTTCGGCGACTCGATCGCGTGGACATTGATGCGGTACCTGCCTGAGACGCCGGGCCTGGACTTCGCCGACTACACCACGATCGGGTGCGGCATCGCCCGCGGCGGGCCCTATGAATACGTCGGCCAGGAGTTGCCGCAGAAGCCGGAGTGCGACGCGTGGCCGGCCCGCTGGGCTCAGCGCATCGGACACGAGAAGCCCGATGTGGTGCTGCTGATCGTCGGCCGGTGGGAGGTGGTGGACCGGTTGAACGAGGGTCGGTGGACCCACATCGGCGAGCCCGGCTACGACGCGTATCTGCGTGGGGAGCTCAACCGGGCGCTCGACATCCTGGGCTCGACCGGTGCCCGGTTGGTGGTGACGACCGAGCCGTACAACCGGCGCGCGGAGAAAGCGGACGGCAGCCTGTACCCCGAGGATGAGCCCAAGCGTGTCGAGCAGTGGAATACGTTGCTGCGCAGCGTGGTCGACGAACGGCCGAACGCGACGGTGCTGGACCTGAACAAGAAGCTCAGCCCCAACGGCTACTACCAGACCAGGGTGGACGGCATCCGGGTGCGCAGCGACGGCGTGCACCCCACCCCCGAGGCCGTGGAATGGCTGACACCGTGGCTGATGGAGGCCCTGACCTCCGAGTGACTTCGGCGTGCCCACCGCCGTGCAGCGACGGTTTTTACGCCCGGGGACGCTACTTGCCGAGGCGGCCGCGGCCGAGGCGCAGCAGCAGCATGGCGAGGTTCTTTCCCTCTTCGCCGAGCACGCTGTAGCGCTCGATGACCTTCATCTCGCGGCTGTGCACCAGGCGGGTGCCCCCGGAGGCCATCCGTGCCTTGCCGATCATCTGCGATACCTCGGTGCGGCGCTGGACGGCCTCGAGGATCGCCGCATCGAGACGGTCGATCTCCTCGCGCAGTTCGTCGATCTCAGGCACTTGGGCGGTTTCCATCGTCGTCATGTCGTTCTCCGGATTCTCGTTGTGGGATCGGCCCGCTCCGGTGCGTTTCGGGCCTCACACACGAGACGAGCCCCGGATCGCAAAGCGGACCGCGGGGCTCTGGGAAGCAGCTAGACCACGGGCACCGCTGGCCGGTACCCGTAGAAAAATCGGCGACAAGCCCCTCGGGCGAGGTGCGTATGGCCGAGCTGCGCGGTGAGCACCCGAACAGTCTGCCACCACCTGGCTCGCCTGCGCAAAGAGTGTCGCCGCCCGGCGGTAAGTTGGGGACCGATATGACTTCGCTTTTCTCCGACACCGGCACCGACGAGCTTCTGGACGGGCTCAACCCGCAGCAGCGGCAGGCAGTGCTGCATGAGGGCACGCCCCTGTTGATCGTGGCCGGTGCCGGCTCCGGTAAGACGGCGGTGCTGACTCGGCGCATCGCCCACCTGCTGGCCGCCCGCGACGTCGGTGTCGGTCAGGTGCTGGCCATCACGTTCACCAACAAGGCGGCCGCGGAGATGCGGGAGCGGGTGGTCGCACTGGTCGGCCCGCGGGCCCGCAACATGTGGGTGTCGACGTTCCACTCGACCTGCGTGCGGATCCTGCGCAACCAGGCCTCGCTGCTGCCCGGCCTGAACTCGAACTTTTCGATCTACGACGCCGACGACTCGCGCCGTCTGTTGTTGATGATCGGCAAGGACATGGGCCTGGACACCAAGAAGTACTCGCCCCGGCTGCTGTCCAACGGCATCTCCAATCTGAAGAACGAGCTGATCGGACCTGAGCAGGCCGCCGCGGAGGCCTCCGAGGCCGCCGACGATCTCGCCCGGATCATCGCCGAGGTGTACGCGGAGTACCAACGCCGGCTGCGGGCGGCCAACGCGCTGGACTTCGACGACCTGATCGGCGAGACCGTCGCTGTGCTGCAGGCGTTTCCCCAGATCGCGCAGTACTACCGGCGCCGCTTCCGGCACATTCTGGTCGACGAGTACCAGGACACCAACCATGCGCAGTACGTGCTCGTCAGGGAACTCGTCGGAACCGAAACGGTCGACGGGGTCGCACCTGCCGAGTTGTGCGTGGTGGGCGACGCCGACCAGTCCATTTATGCGTTCCGCGGCGCCACGATCCGCAACATCGAGGACTTCGAGCGCGACTTCCCGAACGCCACGACGATTCTGCTGGAACAGAACTACCGCTCCACCCAGACGATCCTGAACGCGGCGAACTCGGTGATCGCCCGCAACACGGGGCGGCGCGAGAAGCGGCTGTGGACCGATGCCGGCGAAGGCGACCTCATCGTCGGCTACGTCGCCGACAACGAGCACGACGAGGCCCGCTTCGTCGCGCAGGAGATCGACGCGCTGGCCGACTCGGTGCCGGGATTCTCGTACAACGACGTCGCGGTGTTCTACCGCACCAACAACTCCTCACGGGCCATCGAGGAGGTCTTCATCCGGGCCGGCATCCCGTACAAGGTGGTCGGGGGAGTGCGCTTCTACGAGCGCAAGGAGATCCGCGACATCGTCGCCTATCTGCGGGTGCTCGACAACCCCGGCGACTCGGTGAGCATGCGGCGCATCCTCAACACTCCGCGCCGCGGCATCGGGGACCGAGCCGAGGCCTGTGTGGCGGTGTACGCCGAGACCACCGGCGCCAACTTCAACGACGCGCTCGCGGCCGCCGCCGAAGGCAAGGTGCCGATGCTCAACACCCGGTCGGAGAAGGCGATCAAGGGTTTCGTCGACCTGCTCGACGAACTGCGCGGCGGACTCGACGGCGAACTCGGCGATCTTGTCGAGACCGTGCTCGACCGCACCGGCTACCGCGCCGAACTGGAGGCCTCCAGTGATCCACAGGACCTGGCCCGGCTGGACAACCTGAACGAGTTGGTCAGCGTCGCACACGAATTCAGCACCGACCTGGCCAACGCCAGGGCGTTGGCCGGCGAGGACGGGGACGAGCAGCAGGACGAGGACGTCCCCGACACCGGTGTGCTGGCCGCATTCCTGGAGCGGGTGTCGCTGGTCGCCGACGCCGACGACATCCCCGAGCACGGTTCCGGCGTCGTCACGATGATGACGCTGCACACCGCCAAGGGGCTGGAATTCCCCGTCGTGTTCGTCACCGGCTGGGAGGACGGCATGTTCCCGCACATGCGTGCGCTCGGGGATCCGGCCGAACTCTCCGAGGAGCGCCGGCTTGCCTACGTCGGCATCACCCGCGCCCGGCAACGTCTGTACCTGAGCCGTGCCAAGGTGCGGTCGTCCTGGGGGCAGCCGATGCTGAATCCGGAGTCCCGGTTTCTGCGCGAGATCCCGAAGGAGCTCATCGACTGGCGCCGCACCGAGGCGCCGGCGTCGTCGTTCTCCGCGCCGGTCGGCAACGCGGGCCGGTACGGCACACCGCGTCCGTCACCGACGCGGTCGGCGGCCGGCAAGCGGCCGCTGATCGTGCTCGAGCCGGGGGACCGCGTCACCCACGACAAGTACGGGCTGGGCCGGGTCGAGGAGGTCTCGGGCGCCGGGGAGTCGGCGATGTCGCTGATCGACTTCGGCAGCGCCGGCCGCGTCAAGCTGATGCACAACCACGCGCCGGTCAGCAAGCTCTAACCCGTGCGGCTCCACCGTGCGGTGGCCGGCAGCGCCGCCAGCGCGATCGATGCCAGCGGCAGCACCGGCATCGCGTAGACCAGCGGGGGCAGCTTCGCGCCCGCGACGAACAGGCTGGCGAAGATCAGGATCGCGATGACGGCGCCTACCACGATCAGCAGGCGGGCGTTGGGGCGGCGCAACAGCAGCGCAATGACACCGCTGATGGACGCCGCGGCCGTCACCGCGGCCAGGAACCCCATCGCGACACAGAACAGCGGGTCGGTGGACCACCAGCCGGCGATCAGGTCGGTCGCGATCACCCCGGTGGCCCAGCCGGACACGATCGTCGTCCCCGCGGCGGCGATGGCGGCGCGGGATTCGGCCCGGGTCGGACGAGTGGCTCCCACCGCGACGGGTTTGGCCCGCGGGACGTACTGGGTAACTGGGTCGGAGACGGACGCGACGGGCAGCTCGCCGGTGGGATGGCGGCGCAGGATGCCGGTAGGAGGCTCAGTGGAGGACTGCGAGGCAGACGGAAAGGGCTGGGAGCCCGTCAGCGGTGCGCGCCGCAGGATCCGGGTCTCTTCGGTGGAATCAGAGGACTCGTCGGCCACTCAGCCAACGTAGCCGCCGGGGGACAGCCCCCGCTTGGCCAGCCAGCCGACAGGGTCGACGCGGGTACCGCCGATGTGCACCTCGAAGTGGCAGTGCGGACCGGTGGAGTTGCCGGTGTTGCCCATCTTGGCGATCTGGTCGCCGGCCATGACCCGCTCGCCGACGTTGACCAGAAGCGAGCTGTTGTGCCCGTACAACGTCACGGTGCCGTCGGCGTGACGCAGTTTCACCACGTTGCCGTAGCCGCCTTCGGACCCGGCGGCGATCACGACGCCGTCGGCGGCGGCCAGGATCGGCGTGCCGATGGCGTTGGCGATGTCGATGCCGGCGTGCAGGACGCCCCACCGGTAGCCGAAGCCCGAGGTCCACACTCCGGTGGTCGGCATGACGAACTGGGGCTTGGTCAGCCGGGCTTCGCGCTCGGCGCGCTCCTGCGCGAACGCGGCGGCTTTGGTGATCTCCTCGGCGTGCACGGCAGAGTTGGCGGCCGGGGCGACCGTCACGATCTGCATGCCGTCCACCGAGCCGGTGATCGTGCTGCCGTCGCCCAGCGCGATCTGATCCGCGGCAAGTACCGTCTCGGCCGGCGCCTTGGAGGTCTGGTTGGTCATCGTGTACGCGCCGGCCGCGGTGGCGCCGACAGCCATCGCCGCGACGACCAGACGGCCCCGGACGGGTACCTCGGCCTTGCGGTGCTGGCCGGTGCGGCCGCGCATATCGATGATGTCCGTCTTTGCTGTGCCGTCGGTGACGTCGGTGTGACTATCGCGGTAGGCCCGCGCGGACGGCCGGCGCTCGGCCTGCGGGGCGGCGCGGAACTCGTCCGGCACGGCCAGGCGCAGCGGCGTCTCGTCGTCGGTGTCGTTGAGGTCGTCGAGCTCCGGAGCGTGGATCACCTGCGTGTCGCGGTCAAAAGCCGCGTGCGACAAGAACTCTAGATTCAAGTGATCGGTGAGTTCGCCGAATTCATTGAACGGGATGATGTCGGTGACTTCGGTGGGACCAGGCGCCGCGAGGGCCTCGGAAGAGCGAGGCGGACGATGCTGAGGCAACCTGAAAAATCCTTGTCGTCGTGACCAGACCGTTATCTAGACCAATGGACGTTAACCAAATTCCAATCAGAGTGGCAACCCGTGCGTCTATTCCGCCGCTATTTGTGATTTGAATCACTTTGGTGATGCCGGTGAGATCGACCACATGAGCGGTGGGCGGTGACAATGAGTGGCACGCGGGTCGATACAGTTCCCCCGAGCCCGTCGGGCCGTACTTCTAGCCGCTCACAGACAGGGAAGTTCTAAGAGTCCATGGACCTCTTCGAGTATCAGGCGAAAGAGCTGTTCGCCAAGCACAACGTTCCCACCACTCCCGGCCGGGTGACCGAATCCGCCGAGGACGCCAAAGCGATCGCCGAGGAAATCGGCAAACCCGTGATGGTCAAGGCGCAGGTCAAGGTCGGTGGCCGGGGTAAGGCCGGTGGCGTGAAGTACGCCGCCACCCCCGACGATGCCTTCACCCATGCCCAGAACATCCTGGGACTGGACATCAAGGGCCACGTGGTCAAGAAGCTGCTGGTCGCCGAGGCCAGCGACATCGCCGAGGAGTACTACATCTCCTTCCTGCTCGACCGCGCCAACCGCACCTACCTGGCCATGTGCTCGGTGGAGGGCGGCATGGAGATCGAAGAGGTCGCCGCCACCAAGCCCGAGCGGCTTGCCAAGGTTCCCGTCGACGCGGTCAAGGGTGTCGACGAGGCGTTCGCCCGCGAGATCGCCGAGAAGGGCCATCTGCCCGCCGAGGTGCTCGACGCCGCCGCGGTCACCATCGCCAAGCTGTGGGAGGTCTTCGTCGCCGAGGACGCCACGCTGGTCGAGGTGAACCCGCTCGTGCGCACGCCCGACGACCAGATCCTCGCGCTGGACGGCAAGGTCACGCTCGACGCCAACGCCGACTTCCGCCACCCCGAGCACGCCGAGTTCGAGGACAAGGAGTCCACCGACCCGCTGGAGCTCAAGGCCAAGGAGAACGACCTCAACTACGTCAAGCTCGACGGCGCGGTCGGCATCATCGGCAACGGCGCGGGTCTGGTGATGTCGACGCTGGACGTCGTCGCCTACGCCGGCGAGAAGCACGGTGGTGTGAAGCCGGCCAACTTCCTCGACATCGGCGGCGGTGCGTCGGCCGAGGTGATGGCCGCCGGGCTCGATGTGATCCTGAACGACTCTCAGGTCAAGAGCGTGTTCGTCAACGTGTTCGGCGGCATCACCGCCTGCGACGCGGTGGCCAACGGCATCGTCAAGGCGCTGCAGATGCTCGGCGACGAGGCCAACAAGCCGCTCGTGGTGCGTCTCGACGGCAACAACGTCGAAGAGGGCCGTCGCATCCTCTCCGAGGCCAACCACCCGCTGGTCATCCAGGCCGACACCATGGACTCCGGCGCCGACAAGGCCGCCGAGCTGGCGAACAAGTAAGGGACATACGAGATGTCGATCTTTTTGAACAAGGACAGCAAGGTCATCGTCCAGGGCATCACCGGCGGTGAGGGAACCAAACACACCAAGCTGATGCTCAAGGCAGGCACTCAGATCGTCGGCGGTGTCAACGCGCGCAAGGCCGGCACGACGGTCACGCACCAGGATAAAGACGGTAACGACGTCGAACTCCCGGTGTTCGCCTCGGTCGCCGAGGCGATGAAGGAGACCGGCGCCGACACCTCGATCGCGTTCGTGCCGCCGGCGTTCTCCAAGGACGCGATCATCGAGGCCATCGACGCCGAGATCCCGCTGCTGGTGGTCATCACCGAGGGAATCCCGGTGCAGGACACCGCCTATGCGTGGGCCTATAACGTCGACAAGGGCCAGAAGACCCGCATCATCGGCCCCAACTGCCCGGGCATCATCACTCCCGGCGAGTCGCTGGTCGGCATCACGCCGAACAACATCACCGGCAAGGGCCCGATCGGTCTGGTGTCGAAGTCGGGCACGCTGACCTACCAGATGATGTACGAGCTTCGCGATCTCGGCTTCTCCACCGCGATCGGCATCGGCGGAGACCCGGTGATCGGCACCACCCACATCGACGCGATCGAGGCGTTCGAGAAAGACCCCGAGACCAAGATCATCGTGATGATCGGCGAGATCGGTGGTGACGCCGAGGAACGGGCGGCCGACTACATCAAGGCCAACGTCACCAAGCCGGTCGTCGGCTACGTCGCGGGCTTCACCGCTCCGGAGGGCAAGACCATGGGCCACGCCGGCGCCATCGTGTCGGGCTCGTCGGGCACCGCGGCCGCCAAGAAGGAGGCCCTGGAGGCAGCCGGGGTGAAGGTCGGCAAGACCCCGTCGGAGACCGCCAAGCTGGCCCGCGAGCTCCTCGAAAGCCTCTGAGCTCCAGATCTTTTCGAGCAGCACACGCTCGCCGCGTTTCTAGCGCTCCCGGTACTGCAGGTAGCTGCGCAGCAGCGGATCTGCGAGGTCGTACCAGGAGGTGCGGCGGTCACCGTCGGCCTTGGACGAGGTCACCCAGCCCGCGGCGGCCAGCCGTCCCAATGCCGCGGACGCCGATTGATTCGACACCCCCACGCGGTGGGCGAGGTCGGAGACCGATCGCGGTGCCGAGCCCCGGGCCAGTTCGACGACCAGCCGTTGTTCGCCCGGCGGTAACTGCCACAGTTGCTGCTGGAACTGCGGCGCCAGCCGATCGAGCACCGCGTCCACTGCCGGGGTCAGCGCTGTGAGCTCGGATTCGCCCGTGGATTCGGCGAGCAGGTGCCACAGACGGGGAGTGCCGCCGATGATCCGGTGCACGTCTTGCACCCGGGCCCGGCCGGCGGCGGAGTCGAGGTAGGCCGCCAAGCCGGCATCCCCCCGTCGCCGTGCCGCGCGGCGCAACAACTCGGTCGCTTCTTCGGTCGTGAGTGCGGTCAGCGTCTCGATCATGAACGACCCGTACCACGGGAACTCGCGCGACGAGACGCCCGGGAACAGCGCGGGGGTGGTCGCCAGAACCAGTACGGCCGTGGATGTTTCGACCCAGGCCCGCAGGCTTCCCTGCCCGGGCGCGCCGATCGCGTCGAACACGCGATCGGCGTTCTCGATCGCCAGCAGGATCATCCGGTCCGCGGCCGAGCGGATGATCGCGGCCTCGATGCCCACCGGGTCCCGGGCGTTCCTGAGCGCCCTGGCCTCCTCGCCGACCTCGGGCCCGACTGCGCGCGCCATCTCCACCAGCAGGTCGAGATAGGAGCCGATTGCCAGCGAGTCCTCCGAAACCTCCAGGGGCAGAATGCGTTCGGCGGTTTCGGGATCCGAGATCGCGCGGTTGACGGCCACCCGCAAGGTGTGTGTCTTGCCGGCGCCGCGGGGTGCGACCAGCAGCGTGTGCGGTCGGGAGCCGTCGCGTGCCGCAGCCGTGATGCGGTTCGTCAGGGTGTCGAGCAGGTCGGTCCGGCCCACCGTCGACGCTTCGAGTTCGGCGGCGTCGGCGGCCGACGGCGTGAACAACGGCGGATAGCTCACCGCCGCATCGCTTTCCACGCCCGCTGTAGCAATGGGGAGGAGAACGCGTCGGCGTCACCGGAGCGGACCAGGTAGTGGTCGAGGGTGAGCCGCTCGATGACGGACACCAGCTGTGCCCGGTCGGTGATCGGGTTGCCCTCGCTGCGCAGGAGCATCAGCACGGTGTCGACGCCCAGCGGGCCACCGGCGTGGGCGTAGATGTCGAGCAGCCCGGCGATCGCCGGCGCGTCGGCGCCGTAGTAGTGCGGCAAGCGGTCTCG
This sequence comes from Mycobacterium sp. ZZG, assembly GCF_054786995.1. NCBI lineage: Bacteria > Bacillati > Actinomycetota > Actinomycetes > Mycobacteriales > Mycobacteriaceae > Mycobacterium > Mycobacterium sp. ZZG. The sequence goes on along the minus strand of NZ_JBTBFV010000006.1, from coordinate 40,427 downwards.
GTAATGCCGCAGATCCCAGGGGTCGTAGGGGCTCTCGACGGCGTCGAGCACCAGAAGATCGACCAGTTCCGGATACGGCGCCACGCCGGTGTCGAGCCAGGATTTCCGGGCGGCGGCCACCAGGTGCTGGATGTAGTAGGGCACATTCTCGGCGGCCGCGGCGATCGCCGCGGCGACCTCGCGCCGGTCGGTGGTCGGCACGCCGCTGCCCAGCAGCAGGCACTCGGCCAGATACGTGGCGTGATCGGAACGGATGGGCCCCACCGCGATCTTCGGGATGTCGTTGACCGTGCTCGGCGCGTCGGCCGAGACGTGGTGGAAGCCGATCGAGCCCGAGAGCACCGTCGCGACCCTGCCGGGATGGTCCTGACGCACCCGGCGAAGCAGGTGCAGGAAGGTATCCCCGGAGCCGGCGGCGGCGCGCTCCAGGTTGCGTGCCAACACGCTGACCTCGTCGATGAACAGCGCCAGGATGCGTCCGTCGGCCCGCCGGATGGCACGGTCGAGCAGATCGTCGAGAGTGGCCGCGGCGCGGCTGTCGCGTTCCAGCCGGACGGGTCCCGCGGTCAGCGTGAGCCGGATCCGGGCGAGTTCCTGGGCCCACGCCGGGTCCAGGCGGGCCAGCTCGGAGATCAGCGCGGCGACGAACTCGGCGTAGGTCTCGCGTTCGGCGCTGACGGACACGACGACGGCGCCGGTGTCGGCGGCCCTTCGCTGCACGAGCCGGGCCAGCGAGGTCTTGCCGTGCCTGCGGTCACCGACCAGCACGGCACCGGAGTTCGGGAGCGTGGACAGGACCTCGGTGGATTCGCGAACCCGGCCCACCACGTCCTCGACGGGCACCACCCCGCCGACGACCAGCGACATCGGACGCGGGTCCCAGTTCATGACCGAACTATACGTCAATAAAGACGTACATCACGATAGTCGTACGTCGGACACAGCGTATGTGGAACTTCTGCAACATGTTCTATTAGCCTCCCGAAGTAACTGAGAGGACGGGCGCATGGCAGTGGATCCACGGACGCCGGTGATCGTAGGCGTCGGGCAGTTCACCGAACGGGTCGACGACCCGGACTACCGCGGCATGTCGGCCGTCGAGCTGGCGGCCGCCGCGGTGCGGGCCGCCCTCGCCGACACCGGCGCCGACCCCGCCGACGTGGCCGCCGCCGTGGACACGGTGTTCGGGCTGCGCCAGTTCGAGATCTCGGGCCCGATGCCCGCGACGCTCGGCAAGTCCGACAACTACCCGCGTTCGGTGATGAACCGGGTGGGAGGCGCCCCGGCCCGCGTTGTGCTCGAACCCGTCGGCGGGCAGGGGCCGCAGAAACTGGTCACCGAGGCCGGCAACCTGATCGTCGCCGGTGACGCGGACGTCGTGATGATCATGGGCTCCGAACCCGGGTCGACGGCCAAGTACTTCGCGAACCGGGACGACAAGCCGGATTTCACCGAGCACGTCGACGGGCAGCTGGAAGACCGCGGACACCAGATCTTCACCTATGTCGACGAATACACCATCCGGCACGGCCTGACCGGCGCTCCCGTGCAGTACGGGCTGTTGGACAACGCGCGGCGCGCCCGGCTCGGGCTCGGCGTCGACGAGTACCGGCGCCAGATGGCCGAACTCTTCGCGCCGATGTCCAAAGTCGCTGCCAAGAACCCGTTCTCGTCGTCTCCGGTGGAACGCTCGGTGGACGAGATCGCGACAGTGACCGACGAGAACCGGATGATCTGCGATCCGTACCCGCGGTTGCTCGTCGCCCGCGACACCGTCAACCAGGGCGCTGCCGCGGTGCTGATGTCGATCGAGGCCGCGCGCAGGCTCAATGTGCCCGAAGAGAAGTGGGTGTACCAGCACGGCCACTCGGATCTGGTCGAGCAGCCGCTGCTGGACCGGGCGGACCTCGGCGCCAGCCCGGCGGCGGTGCACGCCGCACACGAAGCCCTGCGAGTGGCCGGCGTCGGTGTGCGCGACATCAGCACCTTCGACCTCTACAGCTGTTTCCCGTTCCCGGTGTTCGTGATCTGCGAGGCGCTCGGCCTGTCGGGCGACGACCCCCGGGGCCTGACCCTGACCGGGGGGCTGCCGTATTTCGGGGGCCCGGGCAACAGCTACTCGCTGCACGGCATCGCCGAGACGGTGATCCAGATGCGGGACCACCCGGGCCGATTCGGCTTCGTCGGCGCCAACGGCGGCATCATGAGCAAGTACTCCGTCGGGGTCTATTCGACCGAGCCGGTCGGCTGGCGCACGTCACGCAGCGCGGAACTGACCGCCGAAGTCGCCGCACGGCCCACCGTCGCGGTGACCAAGACCCCCGAGGGAACGGGCACGATCGAGACCTATTCGGTGCATCACGACTGGCCGGTGCGCACCGGAATCATCGTCGGGCGCCTCGACGACGGATCCCGATTCTTGGCCACCACCGAGGACGTCGAACTCGTGTCGCTGATGACCGGCGGGGACCCGCTGGGCGCGTCGGTCCGCGTCACGCCGACGGAGAACGGCAACCGCGCGGTACCGGGGTAGCGCCGCGACCGGTGGACTCAGGTCAGGGCGCCGAGCTTCCCGGCCAGCCGCTCGACGTAGGCGGCGACGTCGGCCTCGGACCGGTCGGGCAGCCCGAACAGCACCTCGGTGACGCCGAGTTCACGCCAGTGCGCCAGCTTCTCGGGGTCCGGCTTGAAATCGAGCGCGACGATCTGCGGGGCGCCGTCACGCCCGGCGGCCGCCCAGGTGTCCTGCAGCAGCTTGACGGGCTCGTCGATGTCGAAGTCGCGCGGCGTGGTGATCCAGCCGTCGGCGGACTTCGCGATCCACTTGAAGTTCTTCTCGGTGCCGGCGGCGCCGACGAGAACCGGGATATGTGATTGCACGGGCTTGGGCCACGCCCAGGACGGTCCGAACTTGACGAACTCGCCGTCGTACTCGGCTTCCTCCTGGGTCCACAGCGCCCGCATGGCTTCCAGATATTCGCGCAGCATGGTGCGCCGGCGGGCCGGCGGCACGTTGTGGTCGGTCAGCTCGTCGGTGTTCCAGCCGAAACCGACGCCCAGGCAGACCCGCCCGCCCGAGAGGTGATCGAGCGTGGCGATGGATTTGGCCAGTGTGATGGGGTCGTGCTCGACGGGCAGTGCCACCGCCGTGGACAGCCGGACCCGCGAGGTGACCGCGGCGGCGGTGCCCAGAGAGACCCATGGGTCGAGGGTGCGCATGTAGCGGTCGTCGGGCAGGGATTCATCGCCGGTGGTGGGGTGGGCGGCCTGCCGCTTGATCGGGATGTGGGTGTGTTCGGGGACGTAGAACGTCTCGAAGCCGTGTTCGTCGGCGAGCTTGGCGGCGGCCGCCGGTGTGATTCCGCGGTCCGAGGTGAACAGCACCAACCCGTAGTTCATGCCGAGAATTAGAACGTGTTCCAATCTGGCGGCGCAAGGGGGGTCGGGTTGAGGTGGTTTCGGTTCACCGCGATCCATACCGATGACCGTGCCGCCCTGCGGCGGTTGCATGGCTTCCCATGACGACCGAACGCATCGCCGACCACGTCAAGTTCGCGTACTGGGTGCCCAACGTCAGCGGTGGCCTGGTCACCAGTGACATCGAGCAGCGCACCGACTGGAACTACGACTACAACCGGAAACTTGCCCGCAGCGCGGAGAACAACGGCTTCGAATACGCGCTGTCGCAGGTGCGGTACGAAGCCAGCTACGGCGCCGAGTACCAGCACGAGTCGACCAGCTTCAGTCTTGCGCTCCTGCTTGCCACCGAACGGCTCAAGGTCATCGCGGCCGTGCACCCAGGGTTGTGGCAGCCGGCCGTGCTGGCCAAGCTCGGGGCCACCGCCGATCAGCTCTCCGGTGGCCGCTTCGCCGTCAACGTCGTCAGCGGCTGGTTCAAAGACGAGTTCACCCACCTGGGCGAACCGTGGCTGGAACACGACGAGCGCTACCGACGCAGCGCGGAGTTCCTGCAGGTCCTGCGCAAGATCTGGACCGAGGATGACGTGGATTTCCGCGGCGACTTCTACCGCATCCACGATTTCACCTTGAAACCCAAACCCGCCAACACCCCCGAGCGACCCAATCCGGAGCTGTTCCAAGGCGGCAACTCGACCGCCGCCCGCCGCAACGGCGGCTACTACGCCGACTGGTACTTCTCCAACGGCAAGGACTTCGACGGGGTCACCGAGCAGTTGGTGGAGGTGCGCGACCACGCCCGCAGTGCCGCTCCAGCGGGCCGTGAGGTCAGCTTCGGGCTCAACGGCTTCATCATCGCCAGAGACACCGAGAAAGAGGCCCGGGAGACCCTCAAGGAGATCATCGCCAAGGCGAACAAGCCGGCGGTCGAGGGTTTCCGCGGTGCGGTGCAGCAGGCCGGCAACTCGACCAGCGACAAAAAGGGGATGTGGGCCGACTCCACCTTCGAGGACCTGGTGCAGTACAACGACGGTTTCCGCACCCGGCTGATCGGCACGCCGGAGCAGATCGCCGAACGCATCGCGGCGTACCGCAAGCGTGGCGTCGACCTGATCCTGGGCGGCTTCCTGCACTTTCAGGAGGAGATCGAGTACTTCGGGGCGCGGGTTCTGCCGCTGGTGCGCGAGATCGAGAACGCCGAGCAGGCGTCGGCTGATTCGCCCGTGCTGGCGCCCGCGTAGCACGGGCCCGGGGCGAGGGTGCGGGCCGGTGACGAAGTGACAGGCCCACCCCGCGGTGCGCTAGCGTGGTTTATCGAATCGCTCAGGCGGATTGATCGACGTCGACTGTCGCCCTGATGGCGGCACCGTCGGTTCCGACGCCCGCACAGCACAGGAGAGGTCATGTCGTACCCACAAGGCGCGCCCGGAGGTCCTGGATTTCCCGGTCAGCAGCCCACCACGCAGTTCACGGCGCCGACTCAGCAGTTCGGTCGGATTCCTGACGCCGAACCGGCCGCCGACGGTCCGAGCCGGCTGCCCTTCTCTCTCAGCGCCGCCGTCGCGGTCCTCGGCCTGCTGGTGTACCTGTCCAGCTTCGGCCCCCAATTCACTGTCGCGTCGTCGGACTTCCCCGATTTCCGTCCGCTGACCGCCAGCTCCTTCGGCGTGTTCTTCGCAGTCATCGCCGCGGTGGTGGCGGGCCTGCTCGCCGGGGTCGGTCTGCTGCCCCGGCAGCGCAACTTCGTCGCCGTCGCCGCGGTTGCCGCCGTGCTGGGCTTCCTGCTCGTGTTGGCCGAGGTCATCAACAAGCCCTCCGAGGCCTCGATCGGCTGGGGCCTGTACCTGGCCGTTGCGTTCACCCTGCTGCAGGCGGCCACCGCGGTCGTCGTGCTGCTGTTCGATTCCGGCATCATCACTCCGCCGGCGCCGCGGCCGAAGTATGAGCAGCCGCAGTCCTACGGGCAGTACGGCTACTACGGCCAGCAGGGGCCGCACACGGGCCAGGGGCAGCACCAGCAGCTCCCGCAGCACCAGCGTCCCGGCTACCCGTCGCAGTACGGCGGCAGCGGCTACCCGGGCACCGGCGGCTTCCCGGCCGCATCCCCGTCCGGGCAGTCCGCCCCGTCGGGACCGCCGACCCCGCCCACGGGTTTCCCCACCTACGGTCAGCCGCCGGCGAGCGACACGCCGACCACCCATGTGCCCACGCAACACCAGCCGCCGTCATCCTCGCAGTCGGGTCAGTCGTCGTCGTAGTCTGAGCCGCGCGTGCGCGAACGTCGCGCGCCCGAGCGCCTGCGAGGAGCGGCCCAACCTGTGAGCACCCGGCCAGTCGGCACACGCCAGGCGCGTGACCTGCTGCGGGTCGCGTTCGGACCCTCTCTCGTCGCGTTGCTGGTGATCGCTGCGGTGGTGCTGCTGCAGCTGGTGATCGCCAACAGCGACATGACAGGCACTCTCGGCGCCATCGCCAGCATGTGGCTGGGTGTGCACCAGGTCCCTGTATCGATCGGCGGCAGCGCCCTCGGGGTGATGCCGCTGCTGCCGGTCCTGGTGATGATCTACGGCACCGCGCGCACCACCGCTGCGGCGGCGGGCACATCGTGGTTCGTCACCCGCTGGGTGGTGGCGTCGGCGCTGGGCGGTCCCGTGCTGATCGCCGCGATCTGCCTGGCGGTGATCCATGACGCCGCCTCGGTGCTCACCGAACTGCAGACCCCGGACGCGCTGCACGCCTTCGGGTCGGTGTTCGCGGTGCACGCGATCGGTGCGGTGCTCGGCGTCGGCTCGCGGGTCGGCGGCCCGTTGCTGGCCTCGACTCCGCTGCCGAAGTGGCTTCCGGAATCCCTGCGGGCGGCTGCGGCCGGTGTGCTCACCTTGATGGGGTTGTCCGGTGCGATCGTCGCCGGATCGCTGATCGTGCACTGGTCGACCATGCACGACCTGTTCTCCATCACGGACTCGATGTTCGGGCAGCTCAGCCTGATGGTGCTGTCGGTGCTGTACCTGCCCAATGTGATGGTCGGCGCCTCCGCGGTGGCGGTGGGGTCCAGTGCCCACGTCGGATTGGCGACGTTCAGTTCATTCACCGTGTTCGGCGGGGATATCCCGGCGCTGCCGGTGCTGGCGGCGGTGCCGACGCCGCCGCTCGGTCCGGTGTGGGTGGCGCTGATGATCACTGCGGCCGTCTCCGGGGTGGCGCTCGGCCAGCAGTGCGCGCGCCGCCCGCTGCCGCTGGGGCCGGCGCTCCTGAAGGTCGTCGTCGCCGCCGCAGCCGCGGCCGCGGTGATGGCGCTGCTCGCCGAGGCCGGCGGGGGCCCGCTGGGCAACTTCGGCGACATCGGGGTCGACCAGACCACGTTCGGCCCCGCGGTGTTCCTGTGGATGCTCGGGATCGGTGCGCTGACCGTCGTGATGTCGGGCGGGGTCACTCCGCGGGTCCGCACTCCGAAGCCGGTGGACGTATCCACCGTCGATGAGCCGGACGACGTGGACGACGGGGCGCAAACGACTTCTGGCCTGGAAGAGGACGCGCAACCGCAGACCGACGAGATCGTCGTCGACGCCGGGCCCGCCGATGCCGCGGCCGAGCCGGCCGGACCGGTCGGGGGTCTGCCGCTTGAAGAGTTCGACCCGGAGGAGCACTTCGTCGTAGACGAAAGAGATAACCGGGGCGTCGTAGACGAAAGAGATGGCCGGGGCGTCGTAGACCGCGACGGTCACGACACCGACAGCGGCGGCGAACGCGAACGCCGCGACCACTAGGCTTTCAGCGTGCAACTGGAGGCCGGCCGACGCGAAGAGCAGTCGTGCCTGCGCGTACCCCCGAGCGCGCCGGACGCGCGGCTTGTCGTGCTGGCTTCGGGCACCGGTTCGCTGCTGGCATCTCTGCTGAACTCGGCTGTCGGTGACTACCCGGCCCGGGTGGTGGCGGTCGGCACTGATCGGGCGTGTGCCGCGCTGGACATCGCGGCCGGAGCGGCGGTACCGACGTTCACCGTGCCGCTGAGCGAGTACGCCGACCGTGCCGCGTGGGACGCCGCGCTGACCGCCGCAACCGCCGCCCACCGGCCCGACATGGTGGTGTCGGCCGGGTTCATGAAAATCCTTGGCCCGAGGTTTCTTTCATCATTTCCGGGGCGGGTGCTCAACACCCACCCGGCGCTGCTTCCGGCGTTTCCCGGCGCCCACGCAGTGCGCGATGCGCTGGCCTACGGGGTGCGGGTCACCGGGTGCACGGTTCATCTCGTGGATGAGGGCACCGACACCGGACCCATCGTCGCCCAGCGGGCGGTGCAGGTCCTCGACGGCGACGACGAGTCGACCCTGCACGAGCGGATCAAGGTGATCGAACGACAACTTCTGGTGGATGTGGTGGCGGCGGTGGCAACCCGCGGCGTGACCCGGACAGGACGAAAGGCGACCCTAGGATGAGCGACAACGACGACGAGGTGTTCCGGCGGCCGATCCGCCGCGCGCTGATCAGTGTCTACGACAAGACCGGCCTCGTTCCGCTCGCCCAGGGACTGCATGCGGCGGGTGTCGAGATCGTGTCGACCGGGTCGACCGCGAAAACCATTGCCGGCGCCGGTGTTCCGGTGACCCCGGTCGAGGACGTCACCGGCTTCCCCGAGGTGCTGGACGGGCGCGTGAAGACTCTGCACCCACACGTGCACGCCGGGCTGCTCGCCGATCAGCGCAAACCCGAACATGTTTCGGCGCTCGAAGCGCTCGGTGTGGCGGCCTTCGAACTCGTGGTGGTGAACCTTTATCCGTTCACCCAGACCGTCGCCTCCGGGGCCGGTGTCGACGAGTGCGTGGAACAGATCGACATCGGTGGTCCGTCGATGGTGCGGGCGGCGGCCAAGAATCATCCGAGTGTCGCCGTGGTGGTCGAGCCGCTCGGGTACGACGGTGTACTGGCCGCGGTGCGGGCCGGCGGATTCACCTATGCGGAGCGGAAGAAGCTGGCGGCGTTGGCGTTCCGGCACACCGCGGAGTACGACGTCGCGGTCGCGTCCTGGATGGAGTCGGTGCTGGCTCCTGAGCACGACGCTGCGTCGACCGAGCTGCCGCCCTGGGTCGGTTTGACGTTCCACCGGTCTGCGGTGCTGCGGTACGGCGAGAATCCGCATCAGCAGGCGGCGCTGTATCGCGACGACAGCGGCTGGCCGGGCCTGGCCCAGGCCGAGCAGCTGCACGGCAAGGAGATGTCCTACAACAACTACACCGACGCCGATGCCGCGTGGCGCGCCGCATTCGACCACGAGGACATCTGCGTGGCGATCATCAAGCACGCCAACCCCTGTGGCATCGCGGTCTCGTCGGTGTCGGTGGCCGATGCGCACCGCAAGGCCCATGACTGTGACCCGCTGTCGGCCTTCGGTGGGGTCATCGCGGCCAACACCGAGGTCACCGTCGAGATGGCCGAGACGGTCGCCGGGATCTTCACCGAGGTGATCATCGCTCCGGCCTACGAGCCGGGCGCCGTCGAGGTGCTGTCGGGCAAGAAGAACATCCGGGTGCTGCTCGCCTCCGAACCGCAGCCGGGCGGCACCGAGTTCCGCCAGGTCAGCGGCGGGCTGCTGGTGCAGCAGCGCGACGCTCTGGATGCCAGCGGTGACGACCCGAACAATTGGACGCTGGCCACCGGATCGCCGGCCGATCCCGCCACACTGGCTGATCTTGTGTTCGCCTGGCGCGCCTGCCGCGCGGTCAAGTCGAACGCGATCGTGCTGGCCAAGGACGGCGCGACGGTCGGTGTGGGGATGGGGCAGGTCAACCGGGTGGACGCGGCCAGGCTCGCGGTCGAGCGCGCCGGCGACCGCACCCGCGGCGCGGTCGGTGCCTCCGACGCCTTCTTCCCATTCCCCGATGGGCTCGAGACGCTGATCAAGGCGGGGGTGAAGGCCGTGGTGCATCCCGGCGGGTCGGTGCGTGACGATGAGGTGACCGCAGCTGCCGAGGCGGCCGGCATCACGCTCTATCTCACCGGGGCAAGGCATTTCGCGCACTAGGGGGTGATCGGGTGAAGATCTCACCCTTGCTGCGGCGCCGCGTGTTCGCGGCCACCGTCATGACGGTGGCGGCGCTGGTGTCGTCGTGTACAAGAGTGGTCGACGACGCGCGGGCGGTGGCCGTGGAACCCGGCACACCGTTCGGCTCGTACGCGTCGGTCGATCTGTGCACTCCCGTGGACGGCAAGCTCGCCGACGTCCCGCCGCCGCGCGGTCCGGCGTCCGACACCGAACCGGTGCTTCGTATTCCGCAGCCCGACGGCTGGAAGCGGATCACCGCGCTGGACTCGCCGATGATCCGGTTCGTCATGCGCAACGACGGGCTCGCGGCCGGCGGGATCGCGCCGACCGCGGTGGTGACCCTGGAGTCGCACCGCGGTGAGATCGCCCCGGAGGAGTTCTTCGCCGATCAACGCCGCCAGGTGTCCCAGCTGGGCGTCACCGATCTGACGCTGACCGACACCACGTTGTGCGGATTGCCCGCCGTGCGCGGGCACTACCTGTCGCCTCTGCTGCCCGGTCTGAAGCCACGCCGGGCCGACCTGCTCAGCGCCGTGATGGTCAGTGAAGGCCGGACATACGGTGTGGCGATCACGGTGCAGAGCGCCGACGAGCAGGACCCGGATTACCGGCGGGACGCCGACCGGATCCTCGGCGGGTTCCAGATGCTGCCTCCCGGCAGCCGCTGATCACCCTCTCCGACAAGCGTTCTGGCGGATCAGGGCAGTCCTGCGAGCAGTTGCCCGCGGACGGTCTGCAGGTGATGACGCATCGCCTCGCGGCTTCTGGTGGCGTCACGGTCGAAGATCGCCTCGGCGATCTCGCGGTGCTCACGCTGGCACACGGCGTAGTTCTGCGGGGTGTACGGGCGGGTGTCCAGCGCGCTGCCGGCCAATCGTCGCCTGCCGGACTCGACCATGTCGTTGAGTGCGGCCACCACGGAGTTGTGCGTGGCCAAGGCCAGCGCGCGGTGAAAAGCGATGTCCCACTCCGCGAATTCAACGGGTGTGCGTGCGGCCTCGCCTTGTTCCAGGCACCTTCGGATCTCGGCGAAGTCCTCGGCGGTGGCGGCCACCGCCACCAGCGTCATCAGGTTGGGTTCCCACGCGGCGCGGGCGTCGATCAAATCCAGTGGGCTGATCCTCACCGGCGTCGCCACAGCTGCGGGGGAGCCGGCGCCGTCGCGGGTCAGGAAGGTGCCGCGTCCGACTTCGCGGGTGACCCGCCCTTGGGTCTCCAGCACGTCGAGTTGCCGGCGCACGTCGTGGCGACTGCACCCGAGCAGGCCCGCCAGCGCACGCTCGGTCGGCACGCGGCCGCCGGGCTTGAGCGCGCCGGCCAGGATCTTACCGTCCAGGTATTGCGCGACCGAGGTGGCTTCCGGTCCGGGGGCGGTCATTGCCCGGTCACCACCGACCGCACGAAGCGAAGGTGATCGGTCATCGCGGTGGCCGCCCGGCGCCGGTCCCGCTGTATCAGCGCCTCGACGATCTCCTGATGTTCGCGTTCGATGGTGGCTCGGTTCTCGGGGGTGTAGCCGTCACGCTTGAGCCGGCCCCATACCGGGTTGTTGCGTGTCGAGTTCAGCACGTCGACCATCGCCACGATCTGCGGATTATGAGTGGACACCGCGAACGCGTGGTGCAGGGTGATGTCCCACTGTTCGAAGGATTCGTAGTCGGTGGCCGCTTCTCCCCGGGCAAGGCAGCGACGCAGTTCGGCGAAATCTTCCTCGGTGGCGGCCAACGCCGCCACCGACACCACCTCGGGCTCGAACAGCAAGGACGCAGTCATGATCGCCGCCGGCGCAAACGACCCGCCGGCACCCGAAGTGCCGGACGGCGCAGCCTCGTCGCCGTCGGCGACGAGGAACGTTCCGCGGCCGACCTCGCGCACCACCCGGCCCTCCCGTTCGAGCTGGGCCATCACGCGGCGCACCTGAGCTCGGGTGCAACCGAGTTGGTCCGCGAGGTGGCGCTCGGCCGGCAACCGGCCGTTGCGGGGGAGATGTGCGGTAGCGACCCACTCGTCGATGAGCCGTCGGATGTCACGATCGACCACCGGCATGGCTCCGCCGCTCATCAGTCCCCCTTTCGTGTGCCGAGTGCGTTCACTGTAACCAATGCGACCGTATTGGGCGGCACTAGTGAGTAAGCCAACATAACTCGACCAATGTATGAGAATTGGTTCTAGTAACGCATGCGTAAACTCTGAACGCACAGACCCATTCGTGAATTGACTTAAGGCGGGTGCCGAGGTGTTCACCATGTCCGACCGCTTGGCGCTGTGCGCGCTGGTCGGCGCGGTGCCTCCCACGATGGTCGACGACGCGGTGCTGGCCGCCGGCGTGGGGGCCCAGCGGGTGCGGACCCTGCCGCCCTGGGTGACGACCTACCACGTGCTCGGCTCGGCGATGAGTCCGCGCGCGACCTACGACGACGTCACCGACCTGGTGTGGACGACGCTGCCGGCGGCCACCGGACGCGGCCTCTCGCGGCAGCGCCCGACCCGCGGCGCGATCACCAGGGCCCGGTCGCGCTTGGGTGCCGATCCGCTCGCGGCGCTGCTGTCCCGGATGGCGCCAGCGGCTCCCGAAGTGGAGCCTATTTCGACTGTCTACCTGCATAGATTCCAGGCCGTGGGGGTACCGGGCCTGTGGTGGATCACGTGTCCTGACACCGGCGCGTTGCGAGGCTGCGACGCGCGGGACGACAGTCTGGACACCGCAGTGAGGTTGTTGCGCAGCGCCGGCGTGTCCCACGTGACCGTCGATCTGCCCGTCGGGGTGGGCGCGAGTCTGCAGCAGCAGCTCGGCGCTGACGTCCGGATCGAGACGGGACGCTCAACCGCGGCCGACGGGGCGTGGTGGCTGGGGTTGCGAGCCCGGACCAGCGCGGGTTGGCGCCAGGAGGCGCTGGCGCGCGCCTGCGTGATCGCAGCGTGGGAGCGGGCGTCGAGGATCGCGCAGTCGTTGTCCTGATCCGGTTACTAAATCAACGAGACCCCGCGCTGGCGGTCGAGCAATTTGCGTGATTGTGTTCCCGGCACAGCACAACTCTTCTAGCCTCATTGGGCGAGGAATGGTTGCAGATTGGTTGCCGACTCACGTGGGAGTGACATGAAGAAATCGACGAAGGTCTGGTCCAGCGCAGCGGCCGCGGCCGCCCTGCTCGCAGTGCCCGCATGTTCGGGCGGTGGTAAGGCCGGAACTGGTGACCCACTTGTGGTCGGCATGCTGATGGCGTTCAGCGGTCCCACCGCGGTGGAGGGTGCCGAGGTGGTCAACGGATGCCTGCCTGCGGCTGCCGAGATCAACGAGGCCGGCGGGGTGCTCGGCCGTGACATCGAGTGCGAAGCGTTCGACACCAAGGGCACGGCCAGCGATTCGGTGCCCGCCGCGCGCCAGATGTTGAGCACCACCTCCAACCTGTTCACCGTGCTCGGCCCCAGCACCGCCGAGGCCGCCGCGGCCGCCCCGGTGCTGGAGGAGGCCGGCCAGGTGATGTTCTCCCCGGCCGGCGACGGCCGCTTCGACCGGACCGAGCTCGACTACTACTACCGCCTGATCACCTCGGATTCGGTGGGGGCCCAGGCGATGGCGTTGCACTCGCAGCGGCAGAACTTCGACAAGGTCGCGTTGGTGTTCGTCAGCGGCGCCTCGGCGCAGGCGAACATCCCGCCGCTGGAAGAGGCGCTGGGGGGACTGGGCGTCGGTGTCACCGAGGCCATGACGATCCAGCCCGAGCAGCCCTCCTACCGCACCGAGGTGGCGCGGATCCTGCAGAACCGGCCGGCTGCCATCGTGTTCGAGGCGGACGCGGTCACCGCGGGCACCTTCCTGACCGAACTCAACCAGGCCGGCGGCGGCGACATCCCGATCGTCACGAACACCCTTGCCACCACCGGCGACTGGCAGGAAGCGGCGTTGGGGGCCTACGGCGGGGACGAGGCGCTGGCGGAATCGCTGCAGGTGGTCGTCCGGTATGCCCAGGAAGGGGGTGCGGGCACCGAGACCTTCGTCGAAACCCTGCAGTCGCTGGAGGGCACGGACGGTATCGACATCCCGTCGTTCAAGGACAGCGCGTACGCCCGTGCGGCCTACGACGGTGTGGTGCTCTCGGGTCTGGCCGCCACCAAGACCGACTCGGTGGAGCCCGAGGACTACAACTCGGCCATCCCCGAGATCCTCGCCGCCGGTGACGGCAAGACGGTGGTGACCAACTACGCCGACGGCGTCGAGGCGCTCGGCAAAGGGGAAAACATCCAGTACGTCGGCGCCAACGGTGAATACCGGCTCAACGAGTTCCACAACGTGATCGGTGCCTTCGCGTTCTACGACTGGGATCCGGCCGCCAGGCAACTGCGGCTGGTGAGCCAGCTTCCCGCCGAAGAGCTCGAAGCCCTCGCGAGCGGACAGCGCTGATCTCGTGAATCTGCTTGTCTCTGCGACGGTGTTCGGGATGGTGATCGCCGCGGTGCTCGCCCTGGCCGCGGTCGGTTTCACCTTGCAGTACAGCGTCTCGAACGTCTTCAACCTCGCGTTCAGCGAGACGATGGTGGTCTCGGGGTTCGCCGCGCTGGGGGCCGGCCGGGCCGGACTCCCGATGGCTGCCGCGGCGTTGATCGGTGTCGCAGCGGGCGTGGTGATCTCGTTGCTGCTGAATCGCTTTGTGTACCAACCGTTCGCGCGGCGTGGTGTGTCGGTGTTCCAGATGCTGGTGATCAGCCTGGCGGTCAGCCTGGTGCTGGCCAACACCCTGCTGGCCATGGTGGGTCCGATGTCGTTCCGGTACGAGGTCACCCCGACGGTGGTGTTCACCATCGCCAGCGCCGCGGTCACCGACCTCCAGTTGATCGTGATCGCCCTCGCGCTGATCGCCATGGTCACCATGCATCTGCTGCTCAAGCGGTCCCGGCTGGGCCTGGCCATGCGCGCCGCGTCGGTCGACGGGGGACTGGCGCAGTCGTGCGGCATCCCCACCCAGCGTGTGGTGGCCACCGCCTGGGCGATCTCCGGCGCGTTGTGCGGTCTGGCCGGGGTGGCGTTGTTCGTCATCAGCTCGTCGTTCTCGGCCACCTCGGGACGCACGTTCATCGTGTTGGTGATCGCCGCCGCGGTGCTGGGCGGAATCGGTGACGCCTACGGCGCCATGTTCGGTGCGCTCGTCCTCGGCCTGGCAACGGAACTCACCGCGGTGTGGCTGGATCCGAGCTTCAAGATCGCCATCGCGCTGGTGGTCCTGATCGGCGTGCTGATGGCACGACCGCAGGGCATCCGTGCGGAGTTCTCGGCGGGAAGGGCTTTGCAGGTATGACGTCCCAGCAAGGAGTGGACGTGCGAGGCAAGAGCACGGGAACGGATCGCGCATGAGCACAGATCTGTCCTTCTACCTCGTCACGCTCGTGGTCTATGCCGCGGTGGCCGTGATCGGCTGCTGGGGACTGGAATTGCAGTACTCCGACACCGGCCTGCTCAATCTGAGCTACATCGTGTCGGTGGCGGTGGGTGGCTACACCGTGGCGCTGCTGTCGCTGGGCCCACCGGAGGCCGGAGGCGGCACCGTGGTCCAGGAGTACTTCTGGGGTGCGTCGCTGCCCTTCCCGTTGCCGTTCGTCGGCGCGGTGCTGGCCGGCATGCTGATCTCCCTACCGATCGGGCTGGTCGCGCTGCGGCGCCTGCGGTCCGACTACCAGGCGGTGGCGATGCTGTCGGTGGCGCTGATCGCCGCGGCGCTGGTGGTGGCGATGCCGGGACTGCTCGGCGGCGGGCACGGCCTGTATCTGATCCCGGCTCCGCTCAAATCGGAGCTGGGGCTGCGGTCGGACGAATATTCCTGGCTATACGCCGGATTCGCGATCGCGATGACGGTGCTGGCGGCGTGGGTGGTGCTGCGGATCTCGCGGGCGCCGCTGTGGCGCGTGCTGCGCGCGGTGCGGGAGAACCCGGAGGCCGCCGACGCGCTCGGCATTAACGTCACCCCGGTCCGGCTGGCGGCCTTCGCGGTCGGCAACGGCCTCGGAGCGCTCAGTGGCGCGCTGCTGGCCGCGTTCATCGGAACCTACGCGCCGGCGGACTGGTCGTATCAGGAGACGTTGATCCTGATGGGCGCGGTGATCGTCGGCGGCGCCGGAAACCGATTCGGCGTGCTGCTCGGCGCGCTGCTGTTGCCGGTGGGGCTGACCGAGGCGACGCGCTACCTGCCGCAGTTCGGTGCGCCGGGAACGGTGGACGCGTTGCAGTACGTGGTGGTCGGATTGGTGATCATCGCGTTCCTGTGGTGGCGGCCGCAGGGCGTGTTCCCCGAGCGCAAGCGCACTTTCGGCGTCGATGGCGCCCCGGTGCCGTTCTGGTCCAGGAGCGAACCCAGACAAGGGGTGGTGTGATGAGTGACGATCGCATCCTGACCATCGACGGGCTCACCGTCGCCTACGGCGCGAACCGGGTACTGGAGAACGTCGCGCTGAGCGTGCCGCGGGCCAGGATCACCGCCGTGGTCGGCCCCAACGGCGCAGGCAAGTCCACGCTGTTGCACGCGCTGGCCGGTACCGCACCCGTGCAGGCGGGACGGGTGCTCCACCGCGGTCTGGACATCGCAAAGATGCCGCCGTACAAGCGGTCTCGGCGGGGCATCATGCGGACCTTCCAGATGCCCGCCGACTTCGGCCGGCTGACGGTGCTGGAGAACCTGCTGCTGGCCGACCGCGCCGTCGGCGGCACCGGGTTCCTGCAGGTCTTCACCCGTCCCCGGCGCAGCTGGCTGCCCGGCCAGCGCGACGCGGTGGCCAGAGCACGGGCGCTGCTCGCCGAATTCGGCCTCGAGGCCAAGGAAAACGACTACATGGGCGATCTCTCCGGAGGTCAGCGCCGCATCCTGGAACTGCTGCGTGCGGTCACCACCGAACCCGAGATGCTGCTGCTCGACGAGCCGTTCGCCGGTGTGCACGCGAGCATCATCGAGCGCATCTCCGATTTCCTGATGGCGCTGCGGGACCGCGGTATCAGCATCCTGATGGTCGCCCACGAGCTCGATGCGGTGGAACGCCTGACCGATTCGGTCGTGGTGATGGCGCGCGGGCAGGTGCTGTTTGAAGGATCCATGGCGGCGGCCCGCCGCGAACAGGAAGTGGTGGACGCGTATGTCGCCGGATGACACCCGCACCGCGACGGGCGCGAAGGTGCTCGGCGTACAGGATCTCACGGTCGGTTACAACGGCGTACCGATCGTGCACAACGTCAGCCTGGAGCTGGTCGCCGGAAAGACCGCGTGTGTGGTCGGACCCAACGGCTGCGGAAAGAGCACTCTGCTCAAGGGATTGGCCGGGCTGGTCAAACCGATGGGCGGAACGGTCGAGCTGGCCGATCACGGTGACATCACCGCGATGTCCACCGCAGAGCGGGCCGCCGGCGGCATGGGATACGTCCCGCAGATCGACGACGTCTTCAAACCTCTGACTGTGGAGGAGAACATCGTCATCGGCGGCTACACGTTGTCCAGAACCAGGGTTGCGGCCAACAGGGAGCGGGTGCTCGAGCTGTTCCCTCGGCTGAAGTCGATGCTCAAGAGGCACGCCGGTGTGCTCTCGGGCGGGGAGCGCAAGATGCTCGCCATGGCGCGGGTGCTGATGCTCGAGCCGAAGGTGCTTCTTCTCGACGAGCCCACGGCGGGCCTGACCGAGGAGATGGCCTCCCGTCTGCTCGACGAGCAGCTCGCCGAACTCAAGGCCAGTGGAATCGCGGTGCTGCTGGTCGAGCAGCGCGCCAATCTTGCGATGGCATCGGCGGATTGGGCTTACGTGCTGGCTACCGGACGGGTGCGCCGGTCCGGGTCGGCGGCCGAACTGCGCGCCGATCCCAGTTTCTCGCACATTTTCCTCGGCGGCACCGAAGAGGCCCTGCTGGCCGGCGCCGCCGAAACCACGGATACCGAAGGAGAGGTTCGTTGCAGTTAGTTCAATACGTCCATCAGGGCAGCACCCGGTGCGGCTTCATCGATGGCGACGGCTTCATCGATGGCGACGGCTTCATCGATGGCGGCGACGCCACGATCGTCGGCCTGGACTGGTCACTGCGCGATGCACTGGTGCTGCTGGCGGCGGGGCAGGGTGAGCGCGTCACCGAGGCCCGCACCGGGCGGGTGAAGCGCAGCGAGGTGGTCCTGCTGCCTCCGGTCACGCCGTCGAGTCGCATCTTCTGCATCGGCATCAACTACCTGGACCATCAACAGGAGTCCAAGGACGTCTTTCTGGCCACCGTGCCGAAGGCGCCGGTGGTCTTCATAAAGGATCTCTCCACGATCGCCGGTCCCTTCGACCGGCTCGACCTGCCGAGTGCGCTGTCGGTCGAGTTCGACTGGGAGGCCGAGCTCGGAGTCGTCATCGGTGCCCCCGCACGCAATGTGTCCGAAGAGGACTCCTGGGATGTGGTGGCCGGCTACACGGTCGTCAACGACGTGTCGGTGCGCGACCGTCAGGTCCGGCACGTGCAATGGACGCTCGGCAAGAACGCGCCCGCCTCCACCCCGATCGGGCCGGGCATCGTCGACCGCGACACCGTCGGTATCAAGCCGGACATCGAGGTGACCTGCCGGGTCAACGGGGTGGTCAAACAGAACGCGTTCACCCGGGACCTGATCTTCGACATTCCCCGGTTGATCGCCGAGATCTCCCAGGTGACACCGCTGTTGCCGGGCGACGTCATCGTCAGCGGCACTGCCGCCGGCGTGGGTTTCAAACGCAACCCGCCGGAGTTCCTGCGTGACGGCGACGTCGTCGAGGTCGAGATCGCCGGTGTGGGAAAGATTTCCAACAAGGTTCGGACGGAGTTCTGACATGCCGGTAGTCGGAGGGATCTCCGCATCCCACGCGCCGGGAATCCTCGGTTGGCCCGGCGACGTCACCGCCGATGAGCACACAGCGGTGTTCGCCGCCTATGACGAGCTCAGGCGCAGCGTCGCCGATGCCCGCCCCGACGTGATCATCGCCTTCCTGGACGACCACTTCGAAAACCACTTCCGCAACCTGATGCCGTCGATCAGCGTCGGTGTGGCCGAACACCACACCGGTCCCGGCGAGCACCTCCTCGAGCTGCTGAAGTTCGATCAGGTGCAGACATTCGAAGGTGAGAAGGAACTCGCCGAACGTATCCTGCGCACACTGGTGGCCTCCGGCATCGACGCGGCCCGGATGGGCACCGCGGAGTTCGGCAACAACCTGATGGTCCCGATGCGGTTGCTGCGTCCCGAAGCGGACATCCCGGTGATCCCGGTGTACATCAACGTGTTCACCCCTCCGCTGATCACGATGAAGCGCGCCTTCGAGGTCGGCGCGGCGGTGCACGCCGCCGTTGAGGGCAGCGACAAGCGGATCATGTTCTGGGGCACCGGCGGGCTGTCGCACTGGCCGCCGATCTGGGAGCCGAGCCGCGAGTCGGACGAGTTCCTGGCCAGGATGAAGACGTTTCAGAACGAGGGACGCGGCTACCTCGAACGCGACCCGAACCTGTGGACCGACATCGGCCCGTACGAGATCAAGATGGCCCAGGAGATGGGCGATGCCTGCGTAAACCCCGAATGGGACCGACAGTTCCTGAACCTGTTGTCCGCCGGTGACATGCAGACGCTGTTCGCCTGGAGTTACGACGACATCGAGAAGGGCGGCGGCCACGGCGGCCACGAGATCCTGAACTGGATGGCCGTCGCCGGAGCCATGGGCGGCGGGCCGTGCGAGGTGCTCACCTATCAACCGACCCCGGCCTGGATCTGCGGTACCGGTGCAGTCCGCTACGCCGTCTAGGCCACCGAAGAATCCAGTTACGAAAACCACGAAGAGGAAAAGGAAGACACGTGATCACCTACCAGGATGCGCCCCTGCCCAAGTTCGGCGACTACTCCACCCTTGCCTCCGGTAACCCGGGCGAGGTCGTGGTGGTGGCCGGGCAGATGGGCGCGAACGCCGACGGTAAGTTCCCCACCTCCGACGGCGCCGAGCAGGTGAAGGCCACCTACGACAACCTCGGGGTCGCGCTGGCCGCAGCGGGACTCGGATTCGACAACGTCATCGGGTTCCGCACCTACGTGGTGGGCCGGGAGATGATCCCGGAGTTCATGGCCGGGCGTAAGGAGAAGTTCGCCGAGATCTACCCGTCCGGCGTGTACCCACCGAACACCCTGCTGATCATCGGTGGCCTGGTGGAGGAGGCGGCCAGGGTCGAGATCGAGGCACTGGCGGTGCGTCCGGCGGCAGCGTCGTGACGGTGCAGGAGGTGACGCCCGAGGCCGCGGTGCAGCCGCGGCGCTACCCGTTCCACCACGGTCGGGACACCGTGATCGCCTATCCGGTCACCGGGGCCGGCGTCACCACGCGCGTCGTCGAATCCGGTTCCGGCGACAACATCCTGGTGTGCCTGCACGGCGCCGGCTCCCGGGCGGACCGGTTCGTCCCGGTGATGCCCGGCCTGGTGGCGGCGGGTTACCGGGTGCTGGCGATCGATTTCCCGGGCCACGGGTTCGCCGAGAAGCGGGACGACATCGATTACAGCGCAGCAGGTTTCGCTGACGTGATCGCCGGGGTGCTCGACTCGCTGGACTTGTCGAAGGTCACCGTCGTCGGCACCTCGCTGGGCGGTCACGTCGCCGCACACCTGGCCGTGCACCGCACGGATCTGGTGAAAGCCCTGGTGCTGATCGGCGCGGTCGGCGTCGGCGACTTCCCGCAGGAGTTCCACACCCCGCCGGAGGTGCTTTCCGACGGCAGCGTCGACGGCGTCCGCCGCAAGCTGACCTTCCTGGTGTCGGACCCGGAGATGGTCACCGACGCCTGGGTACGGGAGGAGTCGATGATCAACTCCTCGACCGGTGCCAAGGCGGCCCTGCTGAAGGTCTCCGAATGGCTGGACACCGAGTGCAACGACGCCCGGGTGGACACCGAGCTCGCCTCACTGCTGCCCGGCCTGCCCGTGCTGCTGGTGTGGGGCGCCGACGACAAGTGGACCCCGCCGTCGATGGGCATGGAGGCCCAGAAGAACCTGCCCGGAGCGCCTCTTGAGCTGATGCCCGGCTGCGGCCACGCGCCGTACTTCGAAGATCCCGACGCCTTCGTCGAGATCCTGATCAGGCACCGCGTCGGACTGGACTGAAAGACAAGGAGACTCACCGTGGCCGACAACTGGCTACTGATCGAGAACGGCACCGTCGTCGACGGCGACGCCAACCCACCGGTACCGAATTGCGCTGTGCTGGTGCGCAATGCGCGGATCGTCAAGATCGGCTCGGTGGACCGTGAGGCCGACATCCCGCGGGGTGCACGGCTGGAGGTGATCGACGCCCGCGGCAAGACCGTGATGCCGGGGCTGATCGACATCCACTGCCATATGACCTACGGCCTGGCACGCACCGAGGAAGAGATCTCGATGTACACGCCGCCGGAGCTGCGCACGCTCATCGCCGCGGCGAACATCGAGAAGGTGCTGGCGGCCGGCGTCACCAGCATCTCGCAGCCGGGTGGCTCGTATTACATCGGCGTCGGGCTGCGGGAAGGGATCAAACGCGGCATCGTGCACGGCCCCCGGATGACCTCGGCGGGACGGTATCTGACCACGAGCAACGGTTTGACGGACTGGTTCCCGGACGCCACCGGCAACCCGGAGTCCAGCACCGGCAAGCTGACCAACACCCCGGACGAGATGATCGCCGAGATCCGCCGTCAGAAGAAGGCGGGGGTGGATCTGATCAAGCTCGCCGACAGCCCGTTCGGCGACTACCAGGCGTTCACCGACGACGAACTGAAGCTGTGCGCCGACCTGGCCCATCAGCTCGGCATGCAGATCACCATCCACGCCCGCGGCGACGGAGAGATGAATGCGGCGGTGGAGGCCGGGTTCGACCACATCATGCACGGCAACCACATGTCCGATGCCACCATCGAGAAGCTGGCCAAGAGCCGGATCCCGCTGGCGCCCACCCAGCTGCTGATGCACCACATCGTGGAGTTCGCCGAAACGCTGCGGGTGCGTCCGTCGATCTCCGAGGCCACCAAACGGATGAACGACGCGACGATGGACAGCCTGCACCGCGCGTACGCGGCCGGGGTGAAGTTCGCGATGGGCACCGACAGCGGCTTCTCGTTGGTGCCGTACGGCCAGTGGCACGCCCGCGAGCTGGAGATGCTGATGCTCTACACCGGCATGAGTTCACTGGAGGCCATCCAGGCCGGCACCAAGCACGGCGCCAACGCGATGGGCCTGCCCGACGACCTCGGCGTGCTCGCCGAAGGCAAGCTGGCCGACATCATCGTCGTCGACGGCGACCCGGTGGCCGACATCCGGGTGCTGTACCAGCCCGGCAGGGTCGAGACCGTCGTCCTCAACGGCGAGATCCAGACGTTCCCCGAGGACATCCGGACCCGGTTCATCCGCAACGACTACCTGCCCCACGAGTACGGGTGGGACCTGCTGTCCTACGAGCGGGCGTTCGAGGGCGCCGAGACCCCCAAGACCCAACTCGACTGGACCTCCGAGCAGCGCCTGGACGTCGTCAACGACGTCCGCAAGTACGAGAAGATCGGCGCCGCGCCCGCCGCGGAATAGGTCGGCCCTTTTTCGCTCTCAGCAGGGAGCGGCTGCCTGATGTCGGGGACAGTCGTAGCGTGGTGGTCGTGACATCACCTAACGATCTGCCCCGCACCCTCGGCGAGCTGCGTGCCTCCGGCCATCAGGAGCGCAGCATCAAGGCTGAGCTGCGGGAGAACCTGTTGGCCCGCCTTGCCGCCGGCGACGACATCTGGTCCGGCCTGTTCGGCTTCGAGGACACGGTGCTGCCGCAGGTCGAACGCGCGCTGATCGCCGGGCACGACTTCGTGCTGCTCGGCGAGCGCGGGCAGGGAAAGACCCGGTTGCTGCGGTCGCTGGTCGGCCTGCTCGACGAGTGGACGCCGGTGATCGCCGGGTCCGAGCTCGGCGAGCACCCGTATAGCCCGATCACCCCGGAGTCGATCCGGCGGGCGGCCGACTCCGGCGACGACCTGCCGGTGATCTGGCGGCACCGCAGCGAGCGCTACACCGAGAAGCTGGCCACCCCCGACACCAGCGTGGCCGACCTCGTCGGTGACATCGATCCGATCAAGGTCGCCGAGGGACGCAGCCTCGGGGACCCGGAGACCATCGCCTACGGCCTGATCCCGCGGGCCCACCGCGGCATCGTCGCCGTCAACGAGCTTCCCGACCTTGCCGAGCGGATCCAGGTCGCGATGCTCAACGTCATGGAGGAACGCGACATCCAGGTCCGCGGCTACACGCTGCGGCTGCCGCTGGACGTGCTGGTCGTCGCCAGCGCCAACCCGGAGGACTACACCAACCGCGGCCGCATCATCACCCCGCTCAAGGACCGGTTCGGCGCGGAGATCCGCACCCACTATCCGCTCCAGCTCGACGCCGAGGTCGGCGTCATCGTCCAGGAGGCCCACCTGGCGGCCGAGGTGCCCGAGTATCTGCTGCAGATCCTGGCCCGCTTCGCCCGCAGCCTGCGCGAGTCCAGCTCGATCGACCAGCGCTCGGGTGTGTCGGCCCGCTTCGCGATCGCGGCCGCCGAGACGGTCGCCGCGTCGGCGCGGCATCGCGCCGCGCTGCTCGGCGAGCAGGAGCCCGTGGCGCGGGTGGTCGATCTGCAGACGGTGATCGACGTGCTGCGCGGCAAACTGGAGTTCGAGTCGGGGGAGGAAGGACGCGAGCAGGCGGTGCTGGAGCACCTGCTGCGGCGCGCGACCGCCGAGACCGCTCAGCGTCTCCTCGGCGGCATCGACGTCGGACCCATGGTCACCGCTGTGGAGAACGGCTCACCCGTCACCACCGGGGAACGGGTGTCGGCCCGCCAGGTGCTGGACGCGCTTCCCGAGGTGCCCGCGGTGGCCGAGATCCAGCGGCGTCTCGGCGCGACGTCGGAGGGGCAGCGCGCCGCCGCGATCGAGTTGGCGTTGGAGGCGTTATATCTGGCCAAGCGCATCGACAAGGTGTCCGACGAGGGCGAAACGGTATACGGCTGATGGCGAGAAAACTCTCGCGGTACTCGCGATATACCGGCGGCCCGGATCCGTTGGCGCCGCCTGTGGATCTGCGGGAGGCGCTGGAGGCCATCGGTCAGGACGTGATGGAGGGCACGTCGCCGCGGCGCGCGCTGTCCGAACTGCTGCGCCGCGGCACCCGCAACATGCCCGGTGCCGACAAGCTCGCCGCCGAGGCCAACCGCCGCCGACGAGAACTGTTGCAACGCAACAACCTCGACGGAACTCTGGCCGACATCAAGAAGCTGCTCGACGAGGCGGTCCTCGCCGAGCGCAAGGAGCTGGCCCGCGCCCTCGACGATGACGCGCGCTTCGGGGAGCTGCAGCTCGACTCGCTGTCGCCGTCGCCGGCCAAGGCCGTGCAGGAACTCGGCGAGTACGACTGGCGATCGCCGGAAGCGCGCGAGAAGTACGAGCAGATCAAGGATCTCCTCGGCCGCGAGATGCTCGATCAGCGGTTCGCGGGCATGAAGGAGGCGCTGGAGAACGCCACCGATGAGGATCGGCAGCAAGTCAACGACATGCTCAACGACCTCAACGACCTGCTCGACAAGCACGCCAAGGGGCAGGACTCGCAGCAGGATTTCGACGACTTCATGGCCAAGCACGGCCAGTTCTTCCCGGAGAATCCGCAGAACATCGACGAACTGCTGGACTCGCTGGCCAAACGGGCTGCTGCCGCCCAGCGGTTCCGCAACAGCCTGTCCGAGCAGCAGCGGGCCGAACTGGATGCGTTGGCGCAGCAGGCATTCGGGTCGCCGTCGTTGATGAACGCGCTGAACCGTCTCGACGCCCACCTGCAGGCGGCCAGGCCGGGTGAGGACTGGTCGGGTTCGGAGCGGTTCTCCGGTGACGACCCGCTGGGCATGGGCGAGGGAGCGCAGGCACTGGCCGACATCGCCGAGCTCGAGCAGCTCGCCGAGCAGCTCTCGCAGAGCTATTCCGGGGCCACCATGGACGACGTCGACCTCGACATGCTGGCGCGGCAACTGGGTGACGAAGCCGCGGTCAACGCCCGCACCCTGGCCGAGCTGGAGCGCGCGCTGATGAACCAGGGCTTCCTGGACCGCGGCTCCGACGGGCAGTGGCGGCTCTCGCCCAAGGCGATGCGACAACTCGGTCAGGCGGCGTTACGGGATGTGGCGCAACAACTCTCGGGTCGGCACGGCGAACGCGACACCCGGCGTGCCGGTGCCGCGGGAGAGTTGACCGGCGCCACCCGGCCGTGGCAGTTCGGCGACACCGAACCGTGGAACGTGACCCGCACGGTAACGAATGCAGTGCTGCGCACTGCGGCGACCAACGCCGTTGGGCGCGAGGCCGGTGCCGGCGCGTCCGCGCCCCCGATCCGGATCACCGTCGACGACGTCGAGGTCTCCGAAACCGAGATGCGTACCCAGGCCGCGGTGGCGCTGCTGGTCGACACGTCATTCTCCATGGTGATGGAGAACCGGTGGGTGCCGATGAAGCAGACCGCGCTGGCCCTCAACCATCTGGTGAGCACCCGGTTCAGGTCGGATGCGCTGCAGATCGTCGCATTCGGCCGGTATGCCCGCACGGTGACCGCCGCCGAGCTGACCGGGCTGGAGGGCGTCTACGAGCAGGGCACCAACCTGCACCACGCGCTGGCGCTGGCGATGCGGCACCTGCGCCGGCATCCGAACGCGCAGCCGGTGGTGCTGGTGGTCACCGACGGCGAGCCGACGGCGCACCTGGAGGACTTCGACCGGGATGGACGTTCCGCTGTCTTTTTCGATTACCCTCCGCATCCCCGGACCATCGCGCACACCGTGCGCGGTTTCGACGAGGTGGCCCGGTTGGGCGCGCAGGTGACGATCTTCCGGCTCGGCAGCGACCCGGGGCTGGCACGGTTCATCGATCAGGTGGCCCGCCGGGTGGGCGGCCGGGTGGTGGTGCCCGACCTCGACGGTCTGGGCGCCGCGGTGGTCGGCGACTATCTGGGCACCCGGCGGCGGCGCGGTTGATCTTGAGGGGCGCGGCTGGTTCTGGGCGGGGGGCTAGTTCTCGGCTGCCGGCTTGCGCCGCTTGCGTTTGACGGCGACGCTGCCCCACAGCGCGAAACCGCGGATGCGGACGGTCGGCGCGCCGGGAGAGCCTTCACCGTCGACGCTGTGATCGAAGCTGCCCATCACCGCGACGCCGCGGGTGTCGACGTTGACCTCCGGCGGGACCAGGATCGTCTGACCGCCCATGATCGAGTGGCAGCGGATCTCGACTTCCGGTGAGGTGAAATCGGCATAGCGCAGGTCGATGACCCCGCCGCCGCACAGCGCGAAGGTGGTGAGCCGGCGCGGCACGTTCCACCGGCCGCGACGTTCGAAACCGGTGAGGATGGCCAGCAGCATCGTCGACGGCGCCGGCCGGCACGGCCCGCCGCGGCCCCGCGTCACCGCGCCCGGCAGGTCCGCCGACAGCCGGTCCAGTTCGTCATGGGTCTGAGCGGCGTACGCCTTGCTCAGACGGGACTCGTATTCGGAGAGGCCGAGCGTGCCGGAGGCGGCCGCGTCGGTCAGCAGTTGCGCCACCTGAATCCGGTCGGTGTCCCCGGCGCGCAGGGATCCGTTTCGCGAGGCGGGGGTGCTCATCGCGACCCGCTGCTCTTCATCGACGGCTCCTCGCTGCACACGCGTACATCGCCCCCGAGCCTACGACGAACGCCGATTCACGCAAGTGCCTTGACCAAACTGTGAGGTGTCAGCGCGCCCAGCGCGGTGGACGCTTCTCCAGGAACGCGAGCATGCCTTCGCGGGCCTCCTCCGAGACGAACAGCGCGGCCGACTGATGCGTCAATTTCTCTGCACGCCGCTCGAAGTCGTCGATCAGCGCCGCAGTCGTCAGGGCTTTCGAAGCGGCCAGGCCCTGGGGGGAGCCCTGCGCGATCGCCGCCGTGAATTCGGCGACGGTCGACGCGACGTCGGGGGTCGCTATCGTGACAAGCCCCATCTCGGCGGCGTCGACGGCGCCGAACTTCTCCCCGGTGAGGAAATACCGTCCCGCCGCCCGCGCCGTCATCTTCGGCAGCAACGTCAGCGAGATGATCGACGGCGCGACACCGATCCTGGCCTCGGTCAGGGCGAACGTGCTCGCAGCGCCGGCCACCGCGATATCGCACGCGCCGACCAGGCCCAGCCCGCCGGCACGCACATGCCCGTCGATCGCGGCGATCACGGGAAGGCGCAGTTCGAGGATCCTGCGCAGCAGCCGTGTCATTTCCCGGGCGCGGGCGGTGGCCAGTTCGGACGGGTCACGGCCGGCCGCCTCGCCGAGGTCGGCGCCCGCGCAGAACGTCCTGCCGGTGTGCCCGAGGACCACCGCGCGCACCGCGCGGTCGTCGGCGGCGCGGGTCAGCCCGTGGTGCAACTGCTCGACCAGCGCCGAGGACAGTGCGTTGCGGTTGTGCGGGGAGTCCAGCGTGAGCCGGGCGACCGCGCCGTCGCGCTCGTAGCGGACCAGGGTGCTCGTCATCAGTAGGACCGGGGCAGCCCGAGCGAGGTCTGCGCGACGAAGTTGAGGATCATCTCCCGGCTGACCGGGGCGATGCGCGCCAGCCGCGACGCGGTCAGCACCGAGGCGATGCCGTACTCCTTGGTCAGGCCGTTCCCGCCGAGTGACTGCACCGCCTGATCGACGGCCCGAACCGACGCCTCGCCCGCCGCGTACTTGGCCATGTTGGCGGCCTCAGCGGCGCCGGCGTCGTCTCCGGCGTCGTACAGCGTCGCGGCCTTCTGCATCATCAGCCTGGCCAGCTCGATCTCGATGTGGTTCTGCGCCAAGGGATGTGACAGGCCCTGATGGGCGCCGATCGGGGTCTTCCACACCTGCCGGGTCTTGACGTAATCGACGGCCTTGTTGATCGCGAAGCGGCCCATGCCGACCGCGCTGGCCGCGCCCATGATGCGTTCGGGGTTCAGTCCCGCGAACAGTTGGGCGATCGCGGCGTCCTCGGAACCGACGAGCGCATCGGCGGGCAGCCGCACCTCGTCGAGGAACACCTGGAACTGGAACTCCGGGCTGACAATTTCCATCGGGATCTTGGTATACGTCAAACCCGTTGTGTCGGTGGGCACCACGAACAGCGCGGGCTTGAGGTTGCCGGTCTTGTGGTCTTCTGTCCTGCCGACGACGAGCACCGCTTGGGCCTGGTCAACGCCCGAGATGTACACCTTCTGGCCGGACAGGATCCAGTCGCTGCCGTCGCGCCGTGCGGTGGTGGTGATCTTGTGGGAGTTCGAGCCGGCGTCGGGTTCGGTGATCGCGAACGCCATCGTCAGCGTGCCGTCGGCGATGCCGGGAATCCAGCGTTTCTTCTGCTCCTCGGTGCCGAACCTGGAGATGATGGTGCCGTTGATGGCGGGGGAGACGACCATCATCAGCAGCGCCGACCCCGCGGCCGCCATCTCCTCCATCACCAGGCTCAACTCGTACATGCCGGCACCGCCGCCGCCGTACTCCTCGGGCAGGTTCACCCCGATGAAGCCGAGTCTTCCCGCCTCGGCCCATAATTCGTCGGTGTGCTGCCCGGCGCGGGCCTTCGCCAGGTAGTAGTCCTGCCCGTAGTTGGCGGCCATCGCGGCCACCGCTTTGCGCAGTGCCTGCTGCTCCTCGGTTTCAATGAAGCTCATCGTGAATCTCCTTCTCGGCTTTCGACGCGGGCGAGTACGGCGCCGACCTCGACCTGACGGCCGGGTTCGGCGATGAGTTCGACGAGGACACCGTCGGCGGGGGCGGTGATGGTGTGTTCCATCTTCATGGCCTCCAGCCATACCAGCGGTTGTCCCGCGGTGACGGTGTCACCGGCGGCGGCGCCAACCCGCAGCACCGTGCCCGGCATGGGGGCCAGCAGCGAACCGTGGGCCAGCGCTGCCGCCGGATCGGGAAAGCGGGGAAGTGCCCGCAGGTGTGCCGATCCGCCGGGCGAGTCGACGCACACCGTGTCGCCGTAGCGGGCGACGTCGAAGGGGCGATCCACCCCCGACACCGTCAGCACCACCCGTCGCCCGTCGGCCGACGCCAACGACACGTCGTCGTGGTCGGCGATCGTGATCCCGTCGCGGGTGAAGCGGTACCGCACCTCGTGTGTCGAACCGTCGGCGCCCTGGTAGCTCTTGCACTGGA
This sequence comes from Mycobacterium sp. ZZG, assembly GCF_054786995.1. Taxonomy (NCBI): domain Bacteria; kingdom Bacillati; phylum Actinomycetota; class Actinomycetes; order Mycobacteriales; family Mycobacteriaceae; genus Mycobacterium; species Mycobacterium sp. ZZG. The sequence continues at coordinate 11,803 of NZ_JBTBFV010000006.1, read as the reverse complement.
ATCCCGACGCCACATTGCGCCAGCCACTGGGGATCCCGGGGAAAGCAACCGCACCGCTGCGGTTGGCGGCCGCGTCGGCGAGGGCCGCGGCAACGGCGCTCAACGCGACCGTGCGGGCGTCGGCCACGGGTGCGGTCAGTCCCGTCAGCCCGTGGGTGTCGAAGAACCCGGTGTCGGTGGCGCCGTCGAGAAACGCGGGATGGCGCAACACGTTGACGAGCAGGTCCCGGTTGGTGCGCACCCCGTGGATACGGGCCCGGGTCAGCGCGTCGGCCAGCAGCGCGGCGGCCTGCCCGCGTGTCGGGGCGTATGAGATCACCTTCGCGATCATCGGGTCGTAGAACACCGAGATCACCGCACCGTCGTCGACGCCGGAGTCCAGACGCACCCCGGCCCGGTCGATCAGGCCGAATTCGATTCCGGCGGTGGGAACGTCGAAGTGGTGCACGGTGCCGGGCTGCGGCTGCCAATCCTTGGCGGGATCTTCTGCGTAGAGCCGCGCCTCGATCGACGCGCCCCGCGACATCGGCGGCGTGGGCTCCAGCCGGGTGCCGTCGGCGACGGCGAGCTGCAGTTCGACGAGGTCCGCGCCGGCGGTGAGCTCGGTGACCGGGTGCTCGACCTGCAGGCGGGTGTTCATCTCGAGGAAGTAGAAGGACCCGTCATCGTCGGCCATGAACTCCACGGTGCCCGCGCCGGTGTAGCCGATCGCGGTCGCGGCCAGCCGGGCGGCGTCGAACAGCTTGTCGCGCATCCCCGCGACGCGCTCGACGAGCGGGGACGGCGCTTCCTCGATGATCTTCTGGTGCCGCCGCTGGATCGAGCACTCGCGTTCGCCGACGGCCCACACGGTGCCGTACGCGTCAGCCATCACCTGCACCTCGACGTGATGGCCGGCGTCGAGGTAGCGCTCGCAGAACACCGTCGGATCGCCGAACGCCGACTGCGCCTCACGGCGTGCGGCCTCCACCTGGGTGGGCAGATCGGTCAGATCGCGCACCACGCGCATGCCGCGGCCCCCGCCCCCGGCAGAGGCCTTGATCAGCACCGGCAGCTGCTGCGTGGTCACGGCGTCTGGCGCCAGCTCGTCGAGCACGGGGACACCCGCGGCGGCCATGATCTTCTTCGCTTCGATCTTCGAGCCCATCGCCGCGACGGCGGCCACCGGCGGACCGATCCACGTCAGGCCCGCGTCCTGCACCGCAGCGGCGAAATCCGGGTTTTCGGAAAGGAAGCCGTAGCCGGGGTGGATCGCATCGGCGCCCGCCGCGTGCGCTGCCGCGATGAGTTGGCTCGCGTCGAGGTAGCCGCGGGTGCCGTCCAGACGCACCCGGGCGTCGGCCTCGGTCACATGCGGTGCGTCGGCATCGGGATCGGTGTACACCGCGACCGTGCCGATGCCCAGCCGGCGGCAGGTCGCGAACACCCGACGGGCGATCTCCCCGCGATTGGCAACCAAAACTCGAGTGATCATCGATGTCCCTTCGCAGACATGCGGGCGCTCACATCCGGAAGACGCCGAAGTTCGACGTCCCCTGGATCGGGCCACCGGCGATGGCGGACAAGCACATTCCGAGCACGGTGCGGGTGTCGCGGGGGTCGATCACGCCGTCGTCGTAGAGCCGGCCGGACAGGAACATCGGCAGCGACTCCGCCTCGATCTGCGCCTCCACCGCCGCGCGCAGTGCAGCATCAGCGGCTTCGTCGACCTGCTGGCCGCGTGCCTCGGACGCGGCCCGGTTGACGATCGAGAGCACCCCTGCCAGCTGCGTGCCGCCCATCACCGCGGATTTCGCGCTGGGCCAGGCGAACAGGAACCGGGGATCGTAGGCTCGCCCGCACATACCGTAATGCCCGGCGCCGTAGGAGGCGCCGATGAGTAACGAGATGTGCGGCACGGTGGAGTTCGAGACCGCGTTGATCATCATCGCGCCGTGCTTGATCATCCCGCCCTCCTCGTAATCCTTGCCGACCATGTAGCCGGTGGTGTTGTGCAGGAACAGAAGCGGGGTGTTCGACCGGTTGGCCAGCTGGATGAACTGGGTGGCCTTCTGCGACTCGGCGCTGAACAGCACGCCGCGGGCGTTGGCCAGGATGCCGATCGGATAACCGTGCAGGGTGGCCCACCCCGTCACCAGCGAACCGCCGTAGAGGGGTTTGAACTCGTCGAACTCCGAACCGTCGACGACGCGGGCGATCACCTCGCGCGGATCGAACGGGATGCGCAGATCCGGTGGCACCACGCCGATCAACTCGTTCTCGTCGTAACGCGGCGCGGTGAACGGCTGCGGCGCCGGGCCCTGCTTACGCCAATTCAGCCGCGCGACGATGCGCCGGCCGATCCGCAGCGCGTCCAGTTCGTCGACGGCGAAGTAGTCGGCCAGGCCCGACGTGCGCGCGTGCATCTCGGCGCCGCCCAGGGATTCGTCGTCGGACTCCTCGCCGGTGGCCATCTTCACCAGCGGCGGGCCGGCCAGGAACACCTTCGAACGTTCCTTGATCATCACGACGTGGTCGGACATGCCGGGGATGTAAGCGCCGCCGGCGGTGGAGTTGCCGAAGACCAGCGAGATGGTGGGGATGCCCGCTGCCGAGAGTCGGGTCAGATCCCGGAACATCTGCCCGCCCGGGATGAAGATCTCCTTCTGCGTCGGCAGGTCCGCGCCGCCCGATTCCACCAGGGAAATCACCGGAAGCCGGTTCTGGAGCGCGATCTGATTGGCGCGCAGGATCTTCCGCAGCGTCCACGGGTTGCTGGTGCCGCCCCTGACGGTCGGGTCGTTGGCCACCAGCAGGCATTCGACGCCGCTGACCGCGCCGATGCCGATCACCACGCTGGCACCGACGGCGAAGTCGGTGCCCCAGGCCGCCAGCGGGCTCAGTTCCAGGAACGGTGAATCCGCGTCCAGGAGCGCTTCGATACGTTCGCGGGCGGTCATCTTGCCGCGGGCGTGGTGACGCGAGACGTATTTCTCGCCACCGCCGGCCAGCGCTTTGGCGTGTTCGGTCTCCAGTTCGGCGAGCTTGGCGGTCATCGCCTCGGCCGCCTCCCGGTAGGCGGTCGAGCGGACGTCGAGCGCTGAGGTCAAACTCATGACTGAAATCCCAGTGTCTTGGCGGCCAGCGCGGTGAGAATCTCGGTGGTGCCGCCACCGATCCCCAAAATCCGCATGTCGCGGTATTGGCGTTCGATCTCCGATTCGGCCATGTAACCCATGCCGCCGAAGAGTTGGACCGCCTGATTGGCCACCCACTCGCCGGCCTCGACGGCGGTGTTCTTGGCGAAGCAGACCTCGGTGATCAAGTTGTCCTCTCCGGCGAGTTGACGTTCCACGACGTGACGGGTGTAAACGCGGGCGACGTCTATGCGGCGGGCCATCTCGGCCAGGGTGTTCTGCACCGACTGCCGGGTGATCAGCGGTTTGCCGAATGTCTCCCGGTTGCGGCACCACTCGACGGTCAGGTCCAGGCAACGCTGCGCACTCGAATACGCCTGCGCGGCAAGGCCGACCCGTTCGGACACGAACGCGGCCGCGATCTGCAGGAAGCCGGTGTTCTCCGCGCCGACGAGGTTGGCCGCCGGCACCCGCACGTCGGTGTAGGACAGTTCGGCGGTGTCCGAGGAGCGCCAGCCCATCTTGTCCAGCTTGCGGCTCACCTCGAAACCGGGGGTGCCCTTGTCGACGACGATCAGCGACACCCCCGCCGCGCCGCGCCCGCCGGTGCGCACGGCGGTGACGACATAGTCGGCGCGCACCCCGGAGGTGATGTAGGTCTTGGCGCCGTTGAGGATGTAGTGCGGCCCGTCGCTCGCCAGATCGAGTTCGGCGCGGGTGGTCAGATGCCCGACGTCGGATCCGCCGCCGGGTTCGGTGATCGCCAGCGACCCGATCTTCTCGCCGCGCAGGGTGGGCCGCACGTAGGTGTCGATCAGGTGTCCGTCAGCGGAGGCGACCATGTGCGGTACCGCGATCCCGGAGGTGAACAACGACGCGAACACCCCGCCGGGTGCGCCGGCGTGGTGCATCTCCTCGCAGATGACCACCGCGTCGGCGCCGTCGCCGCCCTCTCCGCCGACGGCCTCGGGGAAACCGGCGCCGAGCAGCCCCGCCTGACCGGCTGCGCGATGCAGGTCGCGGGGCAGCTCACCGCACCGCTCCCACTCGTCGGCGTGCGGCAGGATCTCGCGTTCGGCGAACGCCCGCACAGTCTTTCGCAGTTCGTCTCGCTCCGGGGTGGTCCAGATACTCATCGAAGCGGCTCCTCCGCACTGGCTCGGCACAACTCGACAGGTATGTCCCGGCACAACTCGACAGGTATGTCCCGGCACAACTCGACAGGTATGTCCCGGCGCAACTCGACAGGTATGTCGACGGACCGGCTGCGCAGCCATTCGCCGAGCCCTTTGGCCTGCGGATCGAAGCGGGCCTGGTAGGCCACGCCCTTGCCGAGGATGCCGTCGATGACGAAGTTGACGGCGCGCAGATTGGGCAGCAGATGGCGGGTGATCGGGAGGCCCGCCGCCTCGGGGAGCAGCTCGCGCAGCTTGTCCACGGTCAGCGTGTGGGCCAGCCACACCCATTGCTCCTCGGTGCGAACCCAGACACCGACATTCGCGCTGCCACCCTTGTCCCCGCTGCGGGCGCCGGCGACCGAACCTAGGGGAATCCGGTGCGTCACCCCGAATTCACCAGGCGCGGGAAGTCCGGGCTCGGGGACGTCGGTGAGTTCCCGCGTCACCGTCGGCGCCGGGATGTCGACCCGTGTGCCGTCGGCGTGCACGGCGACGTGGGAAACCTCGCCGGCGGCGACATGGGCAGCGGTGAACACGCCGTACACCTGCCCGTCCCCGGGAGGCGCGGTGCTGGTGAAGCCGGGATAGCTGGCCAACGCGAGTTCGACTGCCGCAGAGGAGAACCGGCGACCGACCAGGTCGGGATCGGGGTCACGCACGACACAGCGCAGCAGCGCGCTGGCAGTCTGTTCGGTGTCGGCGTCGACATGATCGGTGCGTGCCAGCGTCCATTCCAGCTCGGCGGGTTTGACGGTCAGGCTCGTCTCGAGCTGGTGACGCACCAGCGCGGCCTTGGCCTCGATGTCCAGGCCGGTGAGGATGAAGGTGACCTCGTTGCGGAATCCACCCAGACTGTTCAGGGAGACCTTCACGGTCGGCGGTGGGGGCTCGCCCCGGACGTCGCCGATCCGGACCCGGTCGGCGCCGTCATCGCTCAGCCGGAGGGAATCGATGCGAAGGGTGGCGTCGGGGTTGGCGTAGCGGGCGCCGCCGATCTCGTAGAGCAGCTGGGCGGTGACGGTGTCCACCGTGACCGCGCCACCGGTGCCGGGGTGCTTGGTGATCACCGACGAGCCATCGTGGTGAATCTCGGCGATCGGGAACCCGGGATGGGTCAACGCGGTCAGGTCGGGAAAATCCCGCGCGAAGAACGCATAGTTGCCGCCGGTGGCCTGCGCGCCGCACTCGATCACGTGCCCAGCCGCGACCGCGCCGGCGATGCGGTCGTGGTCGGTGGGCGCCCAACCGAAGTGCGCGGCGGCCGGGCCGACGATCACCGAGGCGTCGGTCACCCGGCCGGTGACCACGACGTCCGCGCCGGCGTTCAGGCACTCGACGATGCCCCACGCCCCGAGATACGCGTTTGCGGTCAGCGGCTTCCCCAGTCCGAGCTCGGCCGCGCGGGCCAGCAGATCGTCGCCTTCGACGTGCGCCACCGTGACGTCGGCGCCGAGCCTGGCGGCGAGCTCACGCACCGCGTCGGCCAGCCCCGCGGGATTGAGGCCGCCCGCATTCGCCACGATGCGGACCCCAGCGTCCTTCGCGAGCCCCAGGCAATCCTCGAGCTGGCGCAGGAAGGTCTTCGCGTAGCCGCGGTCCGGGTTCTTCATCCGGTCGCGGCCCAGGATCAGCATCGTCAGTTCGGCGAGGTAATCGCCGGTCAGAAAGTCCAGCTCACCGCCGGTGAGCATCTCGCGCATGGCCGACATGCGGTCGCCGTAGAATCCCGAACAATTGCCGATACGCACGGGCATCCGCATCTCTGCGGGCGGCGCATTCGTCACGCACACACTCCTGACTGTCGTCGGGCCAGCGACCAACCAACCGGTAGGTTACGGGGTACCGGCGGTATCGCGTCAAGGCTTTGGGCGGGTTTTCGTTCCCCAGTCTGCGACGCTGCTCCGCCGGGTTGGGGGGTTCCGCCGACGCCGGCGCCGCGCCGTCCGGCGCCTGCGGGCAAGCCGCCGAGTTTGGAGCCGATCCTGCTCACCGGCTATCCTGAACCGCAATTGCCGGTGCGCGGCCGCATCCAGGCCCGCAGGCAGTGTGAACTGGTATCACCCCCGATAGATGGAGAGCTCGATCATGGCTGTGCCGAAGCGCAGGATGTCGCGCGCGAACACCCGTAGCCGGCGCGCGCAGTGGAAGGCCACCGCAACCAATCTGGTCGGCGTCACCGTGGCGGGTCAGCAGCGCAAGGTGCCCCGCCGCCTGCTCAAAGCCGCCCGTCTGGGCCTGATCGACCTCGACCGCCGCTAACTCTGCGGGGCGGCGCCGAATTGGCGGCTTGCCTCTCAGCTCACTCTCAGACGAGGGGTTGAGACTGTGCCGGTGCGCATTCTTGTCGTTGATGACGATCGCGCGGTGCGCGAATCCCTGCGCCGCTCGCTGTCGTTCAATGGATATTCGGTAGAGCTGGCCCAAGACGGCCGCGAAGCGCTCGACCTGATCGCCAGCGATCGGCCCGACGCGGTGGTGCTCGATGTGATGATGCCGAGGCTCGACGGCCTCGAAGTGTGCCGTCAGCTTCGCAGCACCGGCGACGACCTGCCGATCCTGGTACTCACCGCCCGGGACTCCGTGTCCGAGCGGGTCGCTGGCCTGGACGCCGGCGCCGACGATTACCTGCCGAAGCCGTTCGCGCTGGAAGAGCTGCTGGCCCGCATGCGTGCGCTGCTGCGCCGCACCAGCCCCGACGACGGCACCGCCGAGTCCGCGGCGATGACGTTCTCGGACCTGTCACTGGACCCGGTCACCCGCGAGGTGACCCGGGGGGACCGGCAGATCAGCCTCACGCGGACCGAGTTCGCGCTGCTGGAAATGCTGATCGCCAACCCGCGCCGCGTCCTGACGCGCAGCCGGATCCTCGAAGAGGTCTGGGGCTTCGACTTCCCGACCTCGGGGAACGCCCTCGAAGTCTACGTCGGCTACCTGCGCCGCAAGACCGAGGCAGAGGGCGAACCGCGGTTGATCCACACCGTGCGCGGCGTGGGATACGTACTGCGCGAGACCCCGCCCTGATGGCGGCCGACGGCAGGCCGTGGCCCGGACTACCGCCGGCCCCGCCCCATCCGGCCAGCTCGGTGTCCCTGCGATGGCGGGTGATGCTGCTGGCGATGTCGATGGTGGTCATCTCGGTCGTCCTGCTGGCCGTGGCGGTGTACGCGGTGGTCTCCCGCGCGCTCTACGAAGACATCGACGATCAGCTGCAGAGCCGGGCGCAGATGCTGGTGGAGAGCGGTTCGCTGGATGCCGACCCCGGCAAGGCGATCGAGGGTACGGCCTACTCCGACACGAACGCGATGTTCTACATCCCCGGCCGCGGCAAATACACCGCCAACCAGCAAGGGCAGACGCTGCCCATCGGTCCACCCGAGCAGGACGTGATGGACGGCAAGCTGTGGATGTCGTTGCGCACCGTCGAGCATCAACGGGTGCTGGCGCTGCGCCTCGACAGCGGCAACTCGCTGCTGCTGTCCAAGAGCCTCGCCCCGACGGGACAGGTGCTCAAGCGGCTCGGCACGGTGCTGCTGATCGTCGGCGGGCTCGGCGTCGCGGTGGCGGCGATCGCCGGCGGCATGGTCGCCAGTGCGGGGCTGCGTCCGGTGGCCCGGCTGACGCAGGCTGCCGAGCGTGTCGCGCGCACCGACGACCTGCGCCCGATACCGGTGGTCGGCAACGACGAACTCGCCCGCCTCACCGAGACGTTCAACATGATGCTGCGGGCCCTGGCCGAGTCCCGGGAACGCCAGGCGCGCCTGGTCGCCGACGCCGGCCACGAGTTGCGGACGCCGCTGACCTCGATGCGCACCAATGTCGAGCTGTTGATGGAGTCGATGAAGCCGGGAGCGCCGCGGATACCGGACGAGGACATGGCCGAGCTGCGCGCCGACGTCATCGCCCAGATCGAGGAGATGTCTACCCTGGTGGGTGACCTGGTGGACCTGACCCGCGGCGACGCCGGATTCACGGTCCACGAGACGGTCGAGCTCACCGACGTGATCGACCGTTCGCTGGAGCGGGTGCGCCGGCGCCGCAACGACATCGAGTTCGACCTGTCGGTAATGCCGTGGCAGGTCTTCGGCGACGCGGCCGGACTGGGCCGGGCGGTGCTGAACCTGCTCGACAACGCGGCCAAGTGGAGTCCGCCGGGAGCGCATGTCGGCGTTCGCCTGGTCCAGATCGACTCCACGCACGCCGAATTGGTGGTGTCCGACCACGGGCCCGGCATCGCGCCGCAGGAACGCGCGCTGGTGTTCGAGCGCTTCTTCCGGTCGACCTCGGCGCGCGCGATGCCCGGCTCGGGTCTCGGCCTCGCGATCGTCAAACAGGTGGTGCTCAAACACGGCGGCTCGGTGAACGTCGGCGAGACGGTCCCGGGCGGCCAGCCGCCGGGCACCTCCATGCATGTGGTGCTCCCGGGCCGGCCGTCGCCCGCCGGCGCCGATCCGGCCGAGGAGTAGCGGTCATAGAACGCGACACGCGGGGTACACCCGACGTGAACGCGATCGGTCGTTGACGATGATTGAGCCGAAAGTTTTCGGAACGGCAATCCTTCTCTAAGCCGATTCTCAGCACGTTTCGGCAGGCTGAGCTAGCAACCTTCATTGTTCCTAGTGACGACACCGACTCCAGGAAGAGCACTGCAGCGACATGACCAACCACCCGAGGTATTCGCCCACTCAGCAACAGGGGCACCAGTCCGGTTATCCCGGGCAGGCGGCCCCCGGCCATCACGGCCCGCCGACGGGTGCCTACGAGCAACAGGGCAATGGTGGTTGGGACTGGCGGTACGCCACCGAGCACCAGCGCCAAGCGTTCCGTTCGCCCTATGACCCGTATGCGGGTGCGCCCGTCACCGGCCAGTACCCGCGGCCCGGGATGCCCGCGCCGGCGGCGCGAGGACAGAAGAAGCGGTCCCGTACCGCGGCGCTCGCCGCGGGGGCAGTGGCCCTGGCGATGGTCTCGGGCGGTATCGGCGGAGGCGTCGCGATGCTGGTGCACCCCGACCACAATCTCACCGGGATCAGCGCGTCGGGGGCGGCGCCGAGCGTGCCCGCCGCGAGCGCCCCGGCCGGATCGGTGGAGGCGGTCGCCGCCAAGGTCGTGCCCAGCGTGGTCAAGCTCGAGGTCAACCAGGGCAGAGCCTCAGAGGAAGGGTCGGGGGTGATCCTGTCCTCGGACGGGCTGATCCTGACCAACAACCACGTGGTGGCCAGCGCCCAGGGCAACGCCGGCGGTCCCGGCGGTCCCGCACAGACCAAGGTGACCTTCTTCGACGGCAAGACCGCGGAGTTCACGGTCATCGGCACCGATCCCAGCAGCGACATCGCGGTCGTGCGCGCCAGGAACGTGTCCGATCTGACGTCGATCACGGTCGGCTCATCGGCCGATCTGCGCGTGGGGCAGGACGTGGTGGCCATCGGCTCCCCGCTCGGGCTGGAGGGCACGGTCACCACAGGGATCATCAGCGCGCTGAACCGCCCGGTCGCGGCCGGCGGCGACGCACGCAACCAGAACACCGTGCTCGACGCGATCCAGACCGACGCGGCGATCAACCCGGGTAACTCCGGCGGGGCCCTGGTCAACATGAACGGTGAGCTCGTCGGCATCAACTCTGCGATCGCCACGCTGGGCGCCGACGCCGGCGGACCGCAGGGCGGTTCGATCGGGCTCGGTTTCGCGATCCCGGTCGACCAGGCCAAGCGGATCGCCGACGAGATCATCAAGACCGGATCGGCAACCCGCGCCTCGCTGGGCGTGCAGGTCGGCAACGAGGCCGGGGTGGACGGCGCGAAGATCGTCGAGGTCACCGCGGGCGGGGCGGCATCGGCTGCCGGGCTGCCCGGCGGAGTGATCGTCACCAAGCTCGACGACCGGGTGATCAGCAGCGCCGACGCGCTGGTCGCCGCGGTGCGGTCGAAAGCCCCCGGCGACAAGGTCACCCTGACCTTCATCGACCCGTCGGGCCGGACTCAATCTGTGGACGTGACGCTCGGCAAGGCCAGCCAGTGAGACCGTCAGCGGGGCAGGGTCGCCCCGACCTGCGAGTGGCTGCGCCGGTGTCCGGACCGAGATATACGGTTGAGCTCATGGAACAGCCTCATGCGTTGGTCGGACGGGCCCTGGTCGTCGTCGTCGATGACCGCACCGCCCACGGTGACGAAGAGGACCACAGCGGTCCGCTGGTCACCGAACTGCTCGGGGAGGCGGGATTCGTCGTCGACGGTGTCGTCGTGGTGTCCTCCGATGAGGTGGAGATCCGCAACGCCCTGAACACCGCCGTCATCGGCGGCGTGGACCTCGTCGTCTCCGTCGGCGGCACCGGCGTGACGCCGCGCGACGTCACCCCCGAGTCGACCCGTGAGCTCCTCGACCGGGAACTGTTGGGTATTTCCGAGGCTCTCCGTGCCTCCGGCCTGGCGGCGGGAATCATCGACGCGGGAGTCTCCCGTGGGCTCGCCGGGATCTCCGGCAGCACCCTGGTGGTCAACCTGGCCGGGTCCCGCGCGGCCGTCCGCGACGGCATGGCGACCCTCGGGCCGCTGGCCGGGCAGATCATCGCTCAGCTATCCAGTTTGGAGATCTAAGCGGGTTGCCTGCGCTCTCGTTTGTTCACAACGGCGATGCGACGGCGCGACGCGAGCCCTTGCCGGCCCGCGTCGCGCCTCACTGTCGTAACCGCGCCCTACCTGCGGTATTACGAGCAGGTGAACAGGCGACGCAAGCAAACTGTGATCTTCATCACTTCAAGATCGGTATGTGATGCAAGATCGGAAGAGGCCGCAAGACCTAGTTAACAGCGTCTTCGGCGAGGCGTTCCCCGAGGTATCACCTGAGGAGCGCGAACCGGTTTCGCCAGAGGATGACGCAGACCATGATCGCTGGCTGCGCGACAACGTCCCGCCCCACCACGACTGACCTGTGTTTTCGCAATAGCACCAGCAGGTGACTTGCGTAACGGACCTGGACTCGCCGGCGAATAGCTGAGTGCGGGGTCACAATCCGCGACGGTTTCCCTAGCCTTACTCCGTGGTCGCACGGATGGGGCCGGGGGTCGGCGGGGGTTATCCAGCAAACGACGGGCAGCGAGCGGTTCCGGTCCACACCACCCGGAGCTCCGCGTTGCCGGTCCGATGCCTCCCCGTTATGTTCCTCATGTCAACGATTAGTGAATCGTAAGAACGACATGTGAGGTTTTTAATTCTCCTCACATGAAAGTCTTGCGAGGTGTGTGGTGTAAGCGGTAGCCAGGCACGGACAGAGCGAAGCCCCGCCGGGGCTTTGTGCGACAGAGCAGGGAGAAGATGAAGGCAATCAGTCGGGTGCTAATCGCGATGGTCGCGTCCATCGCGGCGTTGTTCGTGAGCACTGGCACCTCTCACGCAGGGCTGGACAACGAGCTGAGCCTGGTCGACGGCCAGGGCCGGACGTTGACGATCCAGCAGTGGGACACGTTCCTCAACGGCGTGTTTCCGTTGGACCGCAACCGCCTGACCCGTGAGTGGT